>JBNMLM010000008.1:0-38006 GCA_050874845.1 Eubacteriales bacterium
AGATATGCCCCGGGAGGGGACGAAAACGCAACACCTGTCATCTTTGAAAAATTAATCTGATTATTGAGATAAGATATGCCCCGGGAGGGGACGAAAACCGGTTGCAGGTGAGAATATGGAACCGGCAATCAAGATTGAGATAAGATATGCCCCGGGAGGGGACGAAAACAAATGAAAACTCATAATGCAAATAATCTGTCCACAGCTTATTGAGATAAGATATGCCCCGGGAGGGGACGAAAACACTGAGTGTACTTTTCTTATGATTAACCAGCTCAGATTGAGATAAGATATGCCCCGGGAGGGGACGAAAACTCTGTTCAGGTGATAAATGAAAAGCCCAGCTCAATTGAGATAAGATATGCCCCGGGAGGGGACGAAAACGAACATCAAATTTCTCTTCACATTCTTTTTCATAGCATTGAGATAAGATATGCCCCGGGAGGGGACGAAAACTCATCTTCACGGATTGAACCTTTGAGCTTGTCAAGGGATTGAGATAAGATATGCCCCGGGAGGGGACGAAAACTACAGCGGTTATCACATAACCGATAACCTTTCTCCATTGAGATAAGATATGCCCCGGGAGGGGACGAAAACCAGGTAACGGCTCTTCTTCCTGTTGTTATTCCTAATTGAGATAAGATATGCCCCGGGAGGGGACGAAAACATACTGTCTGTTATGTACCAGCTCCCGGTATTCCTATTGAGATAAGATATGCCCCGGGAGGGGACGAAAACTTAGCCTTGCGGCTCATGTCATTAAGCTCAAACTTATTGTGATTAGATATGCCCCGGGAGGGGACGAAAACGCTATTTCTGCGTTATCTTCATCAATATAAGACATATTGTGATTAGATATGCCCCGGGAGGGGACGAAAACTCAATGTTCGCATCATCGGACGAGATGAACATGTCGCATTGTGATTAGATATGCCCCGGGAGGGGACGAAAACATTCGGTACAGTGTCATTGGTGCAAGGTAATCTATTGAAATTAGGTATGCCCTGTGAGGGGACAAAAACACTTCTGGAAGTTCGTTTTTTAGAATTACAGAAATAGGGAGTGTTTGACAAATCCAGAAAATATTAAGTTCACGGAAACAGAAGTGGACACAGACAATAATTTTAATATTTTACAATAAGTATGGTTGAACTATAATAATTATGGGATTATAATGATATACAAGGGACGAGAATTGATACACAGCACCCTGAATGTCATAACCCCAGTATTGAAATAAAGACCCCGTGAGGGGACGAAAACAAGTAATCTCCGTAGTAATCAGACATTTTCTTTTTTTTGAAAAAATCCCATGCAAGTGGGACAAAAATACAACCCATTCATTTTCACTATTTAATACTCAAACAACAAAAACACTAATATAAGATAAGGAGACTAGATGAGCTATCTCTATGTGTGTGAACAAGGTGCCCGTATCAGCTTTGAGGAGAATCGTTTTGATGTGAGATATAAGGGCGCTGTACTGCAAAGTATTCCGGCAGAAATGCTGGAAGTTATTGAAGTGTTTGGAAAGGTGCAGATTACAACACAGTGCGTCACGGAGTGCCTTAAAAGAGGAATCAATATACTGTATTATTCATTGTACGGTGCGTATTATGGCAGATTGATTTCCACAACTCATGTCAATGTCGGGCGGCAGAGAAAGCAGGCGGATATTGAACACAATGAAGAGTTCAAGCTTAATTTTGCAAAGAAAATCATAAATGCTAAAATAAAAAATCAGATTGTGATTTTAAGGAGATATTCGCGAGATACGGATGTCGACGTGTATCCTGTTGTGAGACAAATGCAGAATATGAATGAAAAGGTGCTTAATTCAAAAGGGATAGAGCAGCTTATGGGATATGAGGGGAACGCGGCAAGATTATATTTCGGACAGCTTGGAGAATTGATTAATCCTGTGTTTTTCTTTACAGGAAGGACAAAAAGACCGCCAACGGACCCGTTTAATTCGATGATAAGCTTAGGATATTCGATTGTATTGAATGAATTATACGGAAAACTTGAGGGAAAAGGGCTCAACCCCTATTTTGGAATTATGCACAAGGACAGGGAAAAGCACCCTACATTGGCAAGCGACCTGATGGAGGAGTGGCGCGCGGTGCTGGTGGATTCAACGGCATTGAGTATGTTAAACGGAAATGAGCTTAAAGGCAAAGATTTTTACATGGATTTGGAAAATCCCGGAGTATATTTGGAAAAGGAAGCATTGAAAAAATATATTGAAAAGCTGGAAGGGAAGTTCCGCGCGGAAAACAGATATCTGCCGTATGTGGAATACAGTGTGAACTTCCGTAGGGCGATGGATTTACAGGTGAACCAGTTTGTAAAGGCTATAGAGACTGAAAACGTGGATGAATATTTTCCTATAGTTATACGTTGATTGTGCGGAGAAAATAAGTGTATGGAAAATTATTTTTGGAATATGCAGGATATACAGCCGGTTAAAAAGATGTATGTTCTTATAATTTATGATATAGTAGACAATAGGCGCAGATACAGGTTTGCGAAAAAAATGAAGGGTTATGGCTTTAGAGTACAGAGGTCGGCATTTGAGGCATTTATCACAGAGACATTGTATAGGAAAATGTTGAAGGAAATTCCAAGAATTATTGATTTGGAAACAGATAGTGTGAGAGTTTACCGGCTACGGGATGACAGCGAAGTAGAGCTGATTGGCAGGAATATAAAAATAGAGGATAAGGATGTAATTGTAATCTGATATCCCATTGATAGTTAAATTATTTGATTAAGGAGCATTTTATGAACAGAGTAATTCTTTTTTCACCTGTAGGCGGAACAGACCCGATTTCACTGTCGAATTGCCATGATGGTTCGCTTCTGCATATATGCAGGAATTACAGACCGGACAAGGTTATCTTATATATGTCGAAGGAGATGCTTGATTATCAGGAGACGGATGACAGGTATATGTATTGTCTGACCCGTCTTGACAGGCTGCAGAACAGGAATACGGAGTACGCGGTTATTGAGCGCAGGGAGTTGACGCGCGTCCATGAGTTTGATTATTTTTATCAGGATTTTAGAGGAATAATCAAGGAAATATATGATGAGCTGGATGATACAGATACTTTACTGATAAATATTTCGTCCGGTACTCCGGCTATGAAGAGCGGACTGCTTGTACTTCAGACGCTGGGGGAGTTTCCGGCAAGATTGATTCAGGTTGCCACGCCGGAGAACGGAATAAGTGAGCATGTACATAAGGGCTATGATGTGGAGACACTGTGGGAGCTTGATGAGGATAACAGGGATGGAGCCGCTAACAGGTGCAGTGAGGTCAAGTGTCCTACCTTGTCGAAGATTAAGAAGGAAGAGATAATAAAAAAACATATATCTGTTTATGATTATCAGGCAGCGCTTGACGCCGCCGATTCTCTTTCACCGGAGGAAAATTCACAGTACCGTGACCTGATTTATCTTGCTTCGCGCAGACTTCTGCTGGATTTTTCAGGGGTTGATAAGATGATACAGAAGACGGGCTTTAACTGTCTGCCGGTACGGACATCATCTGAGAGAAAATATTTTGAATATGCACTCAATATTGATATCAGATTGAGAAAAAAGGAATATGTCGACTTTGTGCGCTCAATTACGCCGTTGGTTGTCGACCTTTTTGAGCTGATATTGAGAAAGCAGTGCGGGATTGACATAAACAGATACTGCGACAGCTATAAAAATAATGGAGCTGTTGCCAGAAAATGGTCTGCGGCTAAGCTTGCCGGCAGCAGCGTTTTAAATGCGCTCAACCGGTATTTTACCTCCAATGGACAGCAATTTAGCGGGAAAGACATTTATTCCATTCATTTGAAGGCACTGATTGACAGCTTTTCACAGGATGAACAGCTAAAAAGGCTGGTGGAAAATGTGCGCAATGTTGAGGGAAGCATAAGGAATCTTGCCGCACATGAGATAGTTTCGGTGACGGAGGAGTCAATAAAGAGCATTACAGGCTTTTCGCCGAAGGATATCATGGATATGATAAAGGAATTATTCAATTATACGGGAATGTCAATAAAGGGAAATTATTGGGATTCTTATGATGATATGAACAAAGCCATACTTGAAAAGCTGTCTTTGGATTGATGAGCTTAATGATAAAGGTGGGATACTATTCCAACTAACACATGTTGCACAAATCTAACTTTTATGATACTATACTAATGCCGGGCGTTCACGTCGCGGCATTTTGTTGTGTGGGACAGGGACCAGACCCCTGTCCCACACAATTGACTGTATAGAAAGAAGAAAGGAGAATGCAATACACATGATGATGGACAAAAGGCTGATTAACACGGTCAGCGAGAGTAAGAAATATATTGCGGGCAATGTCGCATGCCAGTGGGTGTCGCTTGCCGCTAATATAACCATGATGACGGCGGTGACGCGCCTGCTCATGCAGCTTTATAATAAGGAGGAGGCTGGCATTGCGCCGATTGCTGCGGTGATAATAGCTGCGGTTGTAATAAGGTTTGTGTGCGCGAGGCTGTCATCTAAGATGAGCTATCTTTCCTCCAAGGCGGTAAAAAAGACACTCAGGGAGAAGATATATGAGAAGCTTTTAAGGATAGGGCTTAGCTATAAAGAGAGTGTGCAGACATCGGAGATTGTACAGGTAGCTGTAGAGGGCGTGGACCAGCTTGAGACATATTTTGGCGCATATCTTCCACAGTTTTTTTATGCCATGCTGGCACCTCTCACACTTTTTGTTGTGCTTGTGAGGGTGAATGTGCTGTCGGCGGTTGTGCTGCTTATCTGTGTTCCGCTTATTCCGGTGTCGATAGCGCTTGTGCAGACATGGGCGAAGAAGCTTCTGTCAAAGTACTGGGGACAGTATACGGCTCTTGGAGACACATTTCTTGAGAACCTTCAGGGGCTCACGACACTCAAGGTATACAGTGCGGATGGATATAAGCACGAGAAGATGAATGAGGAGTCGGAGAGATTCCGCAAGATTACCATGAAGGTGCTCACCATGCAGCTTAATTCCATAACGATAATGGATTTTATAGCGTACGGCGGTGCTGCACTCGGAATGATACTTGCAATCAGCCAGTTCAATGTTGGAAAGGTTGACCTGGCGGGCTGTCTTCTCATAATTCTGCTTGCGGCTGATTTCTTTCTTCCTATGAGACAGCTAGGTTCTTTTTTCCACATTGCAATGAATGGAATGGCGGCGAGCGACAAGATTTTCAAGCTCCTTGAGCTGCCTGAGCCGGGTAATGCCGGTGCTGAAAATGCACATGCAGATGAAAAAAATGCACAGACCGGCGTTAAAAAGTCGTGCGGGGATGGGGACATCATCTGCCTTGACCTTCATTATTCATACGAGAAGGACAGAGAGATTCTTCATGGAATAGATGTGACATTTAAGAAGGATAATTTCACGGCGATAGTCGGTGAGTCCGGCTGTGGAAAATCAACTCTTTCCGCCGTGCTTATGGGAAGAAATAAGGGCTACACAGGTTCGGTGACAATCGGTGGCGTGGAAATGTCGGAAATTTCCGAGGACAGCCTTATGAGGAATATCACCTACATAAGCCACAACAGCTTTCTTTTTAAGGGAAGTGTCAGGGACAATCTTCTCATGGGAAAACCTGAGGCGAAGGATGACGAGCTGTGGTCGGCGTTAAGGAAGGTTAAGCTTGAGGCGTTCCTTAAGGAACAGCAGGGGCTTGACACAGCGGTCGGAGAAGCGGGAGGCAATTTCTCCGGAGGTCAGAGACAGAGATTGTCGATTGCGCGGGCACTGTTACATGATACGCCTGTGTATATATTTGACGAGGCTACCTCTAACATTGATGTCGAGAGTGAGAATGACATTATGGAGCTGATTATGGAGCTTGCTAAGACAAAGACTATCATACTCATATCCCACAGGCTTGCAAATGTAAAGAATGCGGACTGTATCTATGTACTTAAAAAGGGTGATATTGCTGAGAGCGGCACCCACGAACAGTTGCTTGCACGAAACGGAGAATTTGCAAGACTGTGGAATGCACAGCAGAGCCTTGAAAATTTCGGAAAGGAGGCGGATGCATAATGAAATCGACGATGGATGTTAATACTGAAAAAAATAAAAATGCAGATTTGAATAGCCGGAAAAAAGGCAGGGATGGCAACATTCCTAAAACGAGAAGCGGCTTTGCAGTATGCATGAAGCTGATCGGTCTTGTAAAACCACTCACGGGCTTTATGGTGGGAGCGGTGACGATGGGGCTTGCGGGACATCTGTGTGCCTCATTCATAACGATTTTTGCAGGGTATGCACTTCTTTATTATCTTGGCTACAACAGCCTTAATGTGGCGGTAATATTTACCTGCATGGTATTGTTTGCGCTTGTGAGAGCCGGACTTCGCTATGCGGAGCAGGGCTGCAACCATTTTATTGCGTTCAAGCTTTTAGCGCTTATAAGGGACAAGGTTTTTGGGGCGCTCAGGCGCCTTTGTCCGGCAAAGCTTGAGGGAAAGGACAGAGGTAATCTGATTTCGATTATCACATCGGATATCGAGCTTCTTGAGGTGTTCTATGCGCACACAATTTCGCCGATATGCATTGCATTTCTCTTTACAATCATAATGTGCCTGTTTATAGGAAGCTTTCAACCTGTATTCGGCGTGATTGCACTGTGCGCATATCTTGTGGTAGGAATAGTTATCCCACTTGCCATGAGCAGACTGAGCGGGGATGACGGAATGAAGTTTCGCACCATGTCGGGTGAGCTGAGCAGCTTCGTACTTGAGAGCCTTCGCGGTCTTGACGAGATTATACAGTTCGGTCAGGGAAAAAGGCGTACCGCACAGATGAATGAGAGAAGCGATGCCCTTGCCGCGGATGAGAAGCGCATGAAGAACAATTCGGGAAGAAATACCGCCGTGACCAATACGGTCATTCTGATTTTTGACATGATAATGTTGTTTACAGCGGCACACTATTACAATCAGGGGCTGGTTGATTTTGACGGAGTGATTATCCCTGTGCTTGCACTTATGAGTTCGTTTGGACCTTGTGTGGCGCTTGCGGCGCTTGGAAGTACGTTACAGAACACATTTGCCGCCGGAAACAGAGTGCTTGACATTCTGGAGGAGAGCCCTCTTGTCGAGGATGTGAGCGGTGAACAGGAAATAGGTTTTGCCGGTGCCGGTGCAGAAAATGTCACATTTGCTTATGACGGTGAGGATATATTGAAGGATTTCTCAGTTGAGCTGCCTAAGAACAGCGTTGTAGGCATTGTAGGAAAGAGCGGAAGCGGAAAGTCAACCTTCCTTAAGCTTCTCATGCGGTTCTGGAGGGTTGACAGTGGAAGTATCAATATATCCGGGCGTGATATTGAGCATATCAATACGGACAATCTAAGGAGAATGGAAGGCTTTGTGACACAGGAGACACAGCTTTTCCACGATACAATAAGAAACAATATCTTGATTGCAAAGCTTGACGCGACGCAGGCGGAGCTTGAGGCAGCCTGCAAAAAGGCTTCTGTCCATGACTTCATAATGAGTCTGCCGGATGGCTATGACACTCAGGTGGGTGAGCTTGGAGATACGCTTTCCGGTGGAGAGAGGCAGCGTATCGGACTTGCGCGGGCATTTTTGCACAATGCGCCGTTCATGCTCTTAGATGAGCCTACGAGCAATCTTGACAGTCTCAATGAGGCGGTCATTTTGAAGGCGCTAAATGATGGCAGGGAGGATAAGACAATCGTGCTTGTATCACACCGTGAGTCCACGATGAGGATTGCGGACAAGGTGTACTCTGTTGAGAATGGAAGAATGAGCTGATAGTGATAATATTGAAAGTTTGAAATTGTCACTTTGTTTAGGAAAAATATATAAATGGAGCTATGATTTTTATGAGTAATAAAAAAGATATTGCCGCCAAGCGTGAGGCAGAGAAGGCTATGGTCTCACTTATGATAAAGCTGTACTGCAACAAGAAGCATGGCACAAAAAAAGAGCTCTGTGCTGAATGCGCGGAGCTGGAAAGCTATGCGAGAAGCAGGAGCGACCGATGTCCGTTCATGGAAAACAAGACCTTCTGCTCAAACTGCAGGGTTCACTGTTATAAGCCTGAAATGCGCGAAAAAATACGTGAGGTAATGCGCTTTTCGGGACCGAGGATGATGCTTCATCATCCTTGCGCAGCCATGCACCATGTGATATGCACATTGAAGGAGAAGAAAAAGCTGGAAAAGCAGCAGGGACGGTAAAAACGGTACAAAAAATATAATATCAAATATAGAAATTTACAGATACTATTGCTAAACATGATACATTATGTTATCCTAGTACAAAAGCATAGTTCTTATTTTTCTGTATAATCTAATTATTCACGTTTAAGACATTCGTGCTTTTGAATCCCATAGACAACAGCAGGAGCACAATGTTTTGGAAGGCATAATGTTTCCTGCAACACACAAGGAGGCATTATAATTGAATAATGAGAGAGTTAAGATTCAGTGGCACCCGGCATTCTGTGCCGCCGCGCGTCTTGAGTTCAATGAGGACAGAGACGTACTTGAATTTTATTCGGAGTATAATTTGAGCAGGAAGCCATTACAGATAGACCTGCTGATAATTGAGAAGAATAAGAACATCAGGATAAAGAATCAGATAGGGCATATATTCAGGCAGAACAACATAATCGAATATAAAAGTCCCGGAGATTCCATGTCGATAGATGATTTTTACAAGACAATAGCCTATGCATGTATGTACAAGGCGTTGGGGGAGAAGGTTGATGTGGTTTCAGCCAATGAGCTTACAATCTCAATGATGCGTGAGTCATATCCTGCAAGCATGATTGCCACACTAAAGAGGCAGGGAATAGAAATCGAAAAGGTGTACGACGGAATATATTATCTGAAGAATTTTTTTATTCCGACACAGATAGTTGTGACAAAGGAGCTGTCTCCGGGACTGCATAACAGCTTTCGTGTACTGTCAAGAAATGCAGATGAGAAGGATATAGAGACATTTGTAAAGCATGTTGAAGGTTACATAGGAAAAAGTGAAAAATCCGACGCGGACGCAGTTCTGCAGGTGAGCATGTCAGCCAACTATGAGCTTTTTGAGAAGGTGAGGAGGGATAATACAATGTGTGAAGCGCTGAGAAGACTTATGAAGGATGAGATTGAGGAGGCTTTGGACGCTGCGAAGCAGGAGGGCAGTGCAGAAGGACATATTCAGGCACAGAGGGAGACATCGATAGCACTTGCGAAGATGGGAATGGCGGTTGAGAACATTGCCATTGCCGTAAATGCGAGTATAGAGCAGGTGCAGAGCTGGATAAGTGCGAAAGAGAGTGCCTCAGCCATGTAATAGTCTGGTACCATGTAATAGCTTGATATGAATTGCAATAAAATAAACCGATGATTCCCATGAAGTATGGGAGACATCGGTTTATTTTTATTGTAAGTATTATTTTAAAATTCAGAAATAGAAGTTAATTCTGATTCCGGTCATAATGTCTGTATGAACTGCAGCTGTTTTCTCTGTGGCTATTCGCCAAGATACTCCTCATACTTGGCAATAGCCTCCTGCATTGCAGCCGGGCTTGGTGCGCCCTTGGTGAGTCTCTTCTCAACGCAGGTTTTTAAGGAGATAGCGTCATAGATATCGCTTTCAAATACAGGGCAGATAGCCTTAAGCTCCTCAAGGCTCATCTCATCGATGGAGATTCCTTTATCTATGCAGTAGAGTACTATCTGGCCAATTATGCCGTGCGCGTCGCGGAATGGAACACCGTGGTTTACAAGGTAGTCCGCAGCATCCGTGGCATTTGTGAATCCAGCCATCGCACTCTTTTCCATGACATCTTTATTGAAGGTCATCGTATCGAGCATGCCTGTGAAGAGAAGGATACAGCCCTTGGTGGTGTCGATGGCGTCGAAGGTGAGCTCCTTGTCCTCCTGCATGTCCTTGTTGTAGGCGAGAGGCAGACCCTTCATGGTTGTGAGTAATGACATGAGGGCACCATATACGCGTCCTGTCTTTCCGCGGACAAGCTCTGCAATGTCCGGGTTCTTCTTCTGCGGCATTATGGAGCTTCCGGTGCTGTAGGCATCATCAAGCTCTATAAAGCGGTATTCGTTGGAGTTCCAGATTATGATTCCCTCTGAAAAACGGCTTAAATGCATCATAATTGTTGACATGGCACTTAAAAATTCGATTAAATAGTCGCGGTCGGATACAGAGTCAATGCTGTTGGCTGTCGCACCTGTAAAGCCGAGAAGAGAGGCTGTGTATTCACGGTCAAGAGGATAGGTGGTTCCGGCGAGAGCCCCTGCACCGAGAGGGCAGTAGTTCATTCTCTTATAAATATCAGCGATACGACCTCTGTCTCTTGAGAACATTTCAAAATATGCACCGAAATGGTGTGCCACGGTGATAGGCTGGGCCTTCTGAAGATGTGTAAAGCCCGGCATGTAGGTTTCGGTGTTTTCCTTCATGATTCTGAGAATCACCTTTAAAAGCTCCTTTAAAAGTTCGTCCGTCTGCGTGAGCTCGTCGCGCGTGTAGAGTCTCATGTCAAGTGCAACCTGATCGTTGCGGCTTCTTCCGGTATGCAGGCGCTTTCCGGCGTCACCGATACGGGATATGAGCTCAGCTTCAACGAAGCTGTGGATGTCCTCCGCTTCGTCATCAAACTGTAAGGCACCGCTGTCTATATCATTCCGGATTGAGGTGAGCCCGGCTATGATTGCCTCCTTGTCCTCATTTGACAATATTCCCTGCTTTGCAAGCATTGTCACATGTGCTATGCTTCCTTCGATATCCTGCTTATAGAATCTCCTGTCGAATGGGAGAGAAGCATTGAAATTGTTTACTAACTTGTTGGTTTCTTTTGTGAAACGTCCGCCCCAGAGCTTCATGGTTTTGTCCTCCATAGAGTAATTTATATTTTTTTGTCTGTTATATCCGAAGATGTGTCATCTGCTGAAGCAGCATTGCCCGCAACAGAGCTGTCATCTGTTACAGCTTTATTATCAGTAACAGAACTGTCATTTGCAATAGCATTAATACCTGTAACAGAATTGTCACTGTCGGTTGTCGCTATGAATGTATTTTCAGCACTGTTATCCGGAGAAATTTCGCTTGTAACTTTAGCTTCAACAGTTGAATTTGAAACCGTTTCCGCAGCTTTATTTGAAGCAGTCTCAGTCTCCGGAATCCCCTTCCCCTTTGTAAAAGGAAGAAATCCCTTGCCGGCTTCCTTTCTGTAGAAGCAGTATATGATGAAGAGTATTAAAACAGATGAAATTGTAATCACTACGCCGAGCTTGAAGCCGCGCGGTGTGAATGATAGTTCAATCGTGTAGTCACCGGGTTCAAGCTCAACACCGATAAGAGCCTCTGCAATCTCAGTGATTTCTGTTTTAACTCCGTTTACCTTTAACGTCCAGCTAGGGTCATAAGGTATTGAGAGCATCAGTATTCCGGCTTCATTTACATGAATTGTTCCGGAAATTGTAGTGTCGGAATAGGATGTAACGTCAAGTCCCTGTGCATTTAAAACATTGTAAGCCTCAATGAATTTGTCCGCGTTCATGGTGTAGACGTATGCATTGAGGGCTTCCTCGCCGTCCTTGTCCGCAACCTTTATGTGCGTTCCGGCAGTCTGCCAGCCAAGGTCGATTATTCTGCCATGATTGATACCGGCGAAGTTCTCACTGTTTTCGCCGATGGTAACCTTAGCCGTCTTTACGGATTTATTTCCGACATACACATAGACATATTCGTCCTTCTCAACATCGATAGAGATTCCGCTCTTATCGTTGTTGTTGAAATCGAGCGTGGTAAAGAGGGATTGTATGCCTGTATTTTCCTGTACAAATGCGTTCTGTACGGAGAACGGGTTGCTGTTTTTGTAATTCCAGTCCTCATTGATGGTTGAGCTTACCATGTAGCCGAGAGGAAGGGTATACTTAGCACGATATAAATATTCATCGTCAACGGTGTCGACAAGCTCAAGCGTTGTGGTATCTGTAAGCTCCTTGTTGCTCAAAATATATTTGATGTCGAACATTGAGTATACGAGCGGTGTCGCACCATGATCCGCATAGGCATTCATGGAATGTTCAAGTCCGAGGTGTCCGAACAGCTCAGTCACACCTGCATAAGCGGTGGATGAGAAGGTGCTTGCACTGTTGAAATTGTGCCATGCGGCATCGTTCTTCGAGCGGTAGCCGAATGCCTTGGCGATACGGTAGAAGGAATCGTCGGATTCGGAAAGCTCCGTGGTGAGGGTCTTTACAGAGTCATAGTCCTTGAAATATGCGCTTCGCCCTGTGGTGCTGTAGCCGGTTTCCTCCATGTTCATTGTGCACTCTATGCAGCTTACGCAGAACAGAAGAAAGACGATAAAGTGTATCTTGAGCTTATCCTTCTTATAGAGAAGTGCTACAATCACATACAACAGCATGAAAAACGCATTTACAAACAGAATAGCATATTTAGGGTCATTATCACCGCCGCTGTGGTCGAGCCACAGAAGATAGATTAAAAATAATCCGAATGCCTTTGCAATCTGGCTTGTGCTATAGTCCTTCATATCCTTGTATGCGTCGAAGCACATGGTGAGCAGTATGAAGACGTAGACAAATGACTGCCTTGCCGGAAGTGAATTAGGGTAGTGGAAGCCATGCCATATAAAATTCGGTATATTGAAGCTAAACGCGAATATGAATACAAAGAGCAGAACGGACTTTGCAATCTTTTCGCGGGCGCTTATTTTCTTGTTAAAAATATATAGCGGGTAGAGCAAAAATACAGCCACACCACAATATATGTTTGGAAGATGTTCAAGTCCTATGCACACTTCGGTATTTGCAAGCTGTCTGTTGAGGACAGTCACAACGGAAAAATACTGGGTAAGTGTCTTAGGAAAGCTGATGTCGCTTGAGGCAGTAAGTCCGAGAGCATAGAGCTCAGGGAGCAGTATCACGGCGGACATGGCACCTGCAAGCAGTGAAAATATTGTAAAGTAGCCAATTTTCTGAAGATATATTGTCTTTTTCTCAGGAACAGGCATTGTCACAAGCAGCACAAAAAAATAGAAAACAACACTTATGCATACCATGATGGCGATATAGTAGTTGGACAGTATTGTAAGTCCGAGTGTGATTGAGTACATCAGCCCCTTGTCTTCCTTTATAAGACTCTCAAGCCCTAAAAGCACCAGCGGAAGTAAGAGCATGCAGTCAAACCACATGAGATTCCAGCTAAATGCTGCCGTGAAGCCTGAAAGAGCATAGAACATACCAAAAATTGATACCGTTATATTGCGCACGTTGAAGCGCTTTTCAATATAATAGGTAAAGGTTGTCGAGGCGAGTGCGAGCTTGATAAGAATAATTATGTTCATCAGCTCAATTATAAAGTTGTGTGGGAAAAATCCGACAAACCAGTTGAGCGGACTGGAAAGGTAATAACCGTATAAAGCGGAAAAATTAGAGCCCAGTCCTATCTCCCAGGAATAAAAAAGACTGCCGCCGTTGCGTATCTTGTCCCACAGCTCCGAAAAGAACGGACAGTACTGGTGGTACATGTCTGAACGCAGATATACATTGTCACCGAAAGGATATATTCCGCGGACCGCAAAAATCGCGATCATGATAATCAGCGGAAGGAAAAAAGAAATGAAATACATTGGATGTATTGCTTTTTTTTCTTTGAATCTCATGTCAAAAATAACCCCTATTTTTTCTTCTTAAATATAAATAATTTGCTTGCAACGTAGTTTATGATAACTACGAAAACTGCTGCAATTACCTTAGCTATAAGCTCAGGAACTCCTATTATTTCTACGGTGAGCGCTAGAAATCCTGTCTCAAAAAGCAGGGAGATGATTCTGGCTGCTCCGAAAGAAACGACTTCCTTGAAAACGAGAGCAGGCTCCCAGCTTTTGCTCTCGAATACAAATAATTTGTTGGTTATATATGCAAAAACTACCGCAAAAACCCATGCAATTACGTTAGAGGCGATATAGTATACGCCCAAAACCTCGGTAAACAGCCAGTAGAATACAAAATTTACAACGGTTGTCAACACGCCGAAAATAAGGTAACTAATAACTTCACGGGTAAAAAATTTCTCTATAAGCTTATTTATCAGATTTTTCATTACTAATGTCTTTTTCCTTATCTTTATTGATGTTGCTTTCCTTTTCTATATAAATAGGACGCTGCTTTACCTCTGTAAAGATTCTTGCCAGATATTCACCTATGATACCTATACTCAACTCTATGATACCGCCAAGGAAGAGCAGTATTATGATGGTGGAGGCATAGCCCGGTAAATCCTTTCCGAACGCAAGTGTCTTTATAAGAAGATAAAATCCGTATAAAAGTGCAAGGGAACTGATTGTTGCACCGATTACGGAGAGCATGCGAAGAGGAGCAACGGAGAATGAGATAATCGCGTCCATCGCATATTTTACAAGACCCGAGAATTTCCATTTGGTTGTTCCGAGTGTGCGCTCAACATTTTCGTAAGGAATCCATTTAGTGTCGAAACCTACCCAACAGAACAGTCCCTTTGAAAAGCGTTCTTTTTCAGGAAGCGCCACAAGACTGTTGACCATCTGTCTTGACATAATGCGGTAGTCCACGGCACCGTAAGGCATCTTTGTGTTGGTCAGCTTGTTGTTAAGCTTATAGAATGACTGTGAGAAAAAGCTTCTGATTTTCTTCTCACCTGTGCGGGTTGTCCTGTAGGCAGCACAACAGTCATGCCCTTCCTCAATTCCTTCGATAAGCTTCGGGAAAAGTGCAGGAGGGTGCTGAAGGTCTGCGTCCATCACGATGACATAGTCCGCGGTTGTATTTTTTAGTCCCGCAAACATGGCAGCTTCTTTACCAAAATTACGCGAAAAAGAGACGTACCGTACATCGTCATGGTCTGCGGCAAGTCCCTTTAGCAGGAGCAGGGTGTTATCCCTGCTCCCATCATTTACAAAAATGTATCTGAAAGAGTAATTATTGATAGCTGCCACATGCTTGGAGGTTTCCTCGTAGTAAGCTGCGATAACTTCCTGTTCGTTATAGCATGGTACAACAATATCGATAGTTTTCATTACTTCTTCTCCTCTAACATGGCACGAACTTTCATTGAAAGACCGAAGAGATTGATAAAGCCCTCAGCGTCATGGTGATCATAGAGCTCACCTGTTGTGAAGCTTGCAAGTGTCTCACTGTAAAGTGAGTTAGGGCTTGTTGTGCCTGCCTTAATGATGTTGCCCTTGTAAAGCTTCATCTTAACCTCACCTGTAACCTTCTCGTCAAGAGACTCTACGAATGCCTGACATGCCTCACGAAGAGGAGTGAACCACTTTCCTTCGTATACGATGTTGGCGAACTTCTCAGAGATTCCCTTCTTAAAGGAAAGGCTGTCACGGTCAAGAATGAGCTCCTCAAGCTGCTCATGAGCTGCCATGAGGATTGTTCCGCCAGGAGTCTCATATACACCACGGCTCTTCATGCCGACAACACGGTTCTCAACAATATCAACGATTCCAATACCGTGCTTTCCGCCGAGCTTGTTTAACTTTCTTAAAATATCGGAAGCCTTCATCTTCTCTCCGTTAATTGCAACAGGGCGGCCCTTCTCGAATGTGAGGGATACATACTCAGCCTCATCAGGAGCCTTCTCAGGTGATACTCCAAGTACAAGAAGGTGGTCATAGTTAGGCTCGTTGGCTGGATCCTCGAGTTCAAGACCTTCATGGCTGATATGCCAGATATTGCGGTCACGGCTGTAGCTGTTGTCTGCTGAGAATGGAAGGTCTATTCCATGAGCCTTGCAGTAATCAATCTCATCCTGACGTGACTGCATCTTCCATGTCTCGTTGCATCTCCAAGGAGCGATAATCTTGATATCAGGTGCCAAAGCCTTAATTGAAAGCTCAAAACGAACCTGATCATTACCCTTACCTGTTGCGCCGTGGCAGATTGCAACAGCGTTCTCCTTGCGGGCAATCTCAACAAGCTTCTTAGCTATGAGCGGACGGGCAAATGATGTACCGAGAAGGTACTTGTGCTCATATACGGCATCAGCCATAACCGTAGGTAAAATATAGTCATCTACGAATTCGTCAACGACATCAAGAATGTATAATTTCTCAGCACCGGAGAGCTTAGCTCTTTCCTCAAGTCCGTCAAGCTCACTCTCCTGACCAACATCAATGCAGCAGCATACTACATCATAATTGTAGTTCTCCTTAAGCCAAGGGATGATTGCGGTGGTATCAAGACCGCCGGAATACGCGAGAATAACTTTGTCTTTCATTATTAATATTCCTCCTGATTGGATTACTTATGTATGCGTCCTGTGCGTCTGTATGCGCCTTATTGCAAACACTGAAATAAATATACATCAAAAATACATTATATGCAAGAGTTTATCCAGTTTTTTTCAATTTTTTGTTGCATAATATTCATAATTGATGTATATTTATAAAAAATCAAGCTGACAGAAGTTGGAAAATTATATATATGGAAATTTGGTATGGACTTTTGAAAGCGTGAATAATAAGATAGGAATAAACAGAGAATTTATCTCTGCATAAGATTAAACAGGAGATGTGCGCTATGGTGAAGGTTGGTATTATCGGTTCTACAGGTTATGCGGGAAATGAACTCGTAAGGCTGTTACTTGGACACAAGGATGTCCGGATTGTATGGTATGGCTCAAGAAGCTATATAGATAAGAAGTATTCACAGGTCTATCAGAATATGTTTAAGCTTGTCGATGATGTATGCCGGGATGACAATATGGAGGAGTTAGCTTCACAGGTTGATGTGATATTCACGGCCACACCTCAGGGACTGTGCGCCTCCCTTGTGAATGACGATATTTTGTCCAAGGTAAAGATAATAGATTTAAGTGCCGATTTCAGACTGAAAGATGTCAAGGTGTATGAGGAATGGTATAAACTTGAGCATGCGGCACCGCAGTATATAGATGAGGCTGTGTACGGACTGTGTGAGCTGAACCGTGACAAGATAAAGAATACAAGGATTCTTGCAAATCCGGGCTGCTATACAACCTGTTCAATTCTCACAATATATCCGCTTGTCAAGGAAGGGCTTATAAAACCTCAGTCAATTATAATTGATGCCAAGTCCGGAACCTCAGGCGCGGGCAGAGGTGCCAAGGTAGCCAATCTGTACTGTGAGGTTAATGAGAGCATTAAGGCTTACGGCGTCGGGACACACAGACATACACCGGAGATTGAGGAACAGCTTTCTTATGCGGCAGGTGAGGATATCAAGCTTATTTTTACACCGCACCTTGTACCTATGAACAGAGGAATACTTGTGACCGCATACGCCGATTTGAAGGACGGTGTGACAGATGAGATGATACGCAGTGCTTATGAAAAACATTATACAGATGAATATTTTATAAGACTGCTTGATAAAGATGTATGTCCGGAGACACGTTGGGTTGAGGGAAGCAACTTTGTGGATATTAACTATAAGGTTGAACCTCGCACAGGGCGCGTGATTATGATGGGAGCCATAGATAATCTTGTTAAGGGAGCCGCAGGACAGGCGATACAGAACATGAACATAATGTTCGGCTTTGATGAGAAGGAAGGGCTTATGGGAGCACCGATGTTCCCATAGACAATGTATTTTCGGGAGCTGTGCAATTAAGGGTGATAAATAGTACAACTGTACAGCCATAAATCAGAATTTACAATTATGATATAGAATCAGGAGGACATGTATATGAAGTGCATTGATGGCGGCGTATGTGCTGCGAAGGGTTTTAAGGCGACAGGTCTTAATGCGGGAATTAAGAATAATGTCAAAAAGGACATGGCGCTTGTATTTTCAGAGGCACCTTGTGTCAAGGCGGGAACTTTTACAACCAACAGAGTGTGCGCGGCTCCGGTCAAGTGGGACAAGAAGGTTGTGTTTGAGTCTGAGAGTGCACAGGCAATCGTGGTGAACAGCGGTATTGCGAATGCCTGCACAGGTGATGAGGGCTATGAGAAGTGCCGCCAGATGGCAGCGCAGACAGCGGCGGAGCTTGGAATAAGCGAGGACGCTGTGCTTGTCGCGAGCACAGGGGTTATCGGAAAGCAGCTTCCTATGGACATTATAGGAAAGGGAATAAAGCAGCTTTCGGGACAGCTTGGGGCAACAGCGGCAGATGCAACACTAGCCGCGGAGGCCATTATGACAACGGATACTAAGTCAAAGCAGGTTGCCGTTGAGTTTGAGGTGGACGGTGTTCCTGTACATATAGGCGGAATGTGCAAGGGCTCAGGAATGATACATCCAAATATGGCGACAATGCTCTGCTTTATCACTTCGGATGCGGCTGTCGATGAGAAGCTTTTGCAGACGATGGTGCGCTCAATAGTTGATGATACCTTTAACATGATTTCGGTTGACGGAGATACATCGACCAACGATTCGGTTCTCCTCATTGCAAACGGAATGGCGGGTAATAAGAAAATCGAGAATGAGAACAGCACAGGATATAAAGAGTTTTATGATGCACTTTTCTACATCCTATGTGAGCTTTCCAAGAAGATAGCCGGTGACGGAGAGGGAGCGACATGTCTTTTCGAGGTACAGATGAAGAATGTAAAGACCAAGGCGGACGCGAAGGTGCTTGCAAAGTCTGTTATCACCTCCAACCTTACCAAGGCTGCAATCTACGGACATGACGCGAACTGGGGAAGAATACTCTGTGCAATGGGCTATTCTGGTGTCGATTTCGACCCGGAGAAGGTTGATATATGGTTTAAGAGTGAGGTGGGAGAGCTAAAAATCGTTGAGGACGGCAAGGCAACAGATTACAGTGAGGAGAAGGCAACGGAGATTCTTTCCAAGGAGCATGTAATTGCAATCGCTGATGTAAAGCAGGGAACTGAGTCGGCAACGGCTTACGGCTGCGACCTCACACACGAATATGTGTCAATAAATGCAGATTACAGAAGCTAAAACAGCTGACGAAGCTATTCATAAAAAATTGAATTGGGAGATTGAAAATGCGCAATTATGACAATGAGATGGCAAAGGCTAATGTCCTCATAGAGGCATTGCCTTATATTCAGAAATTTAACCGCAAGGTTATTGTGGTAAAATACGGTGGAAGCGCGATGGTCGATGAGGAGCTTAAAAAGAAGGTCATTGAGGATGTGGTTCTTTTAAAGCTTGTCGGCTTCAAGCCGATTATCGTACATGGCGGAGGTAAGGAGATAAGCCGATGGGTTGCTAAATCCGGCATGGAGCCTAGATTTGTGAATGGGCTCAGGGTTACGGATGAGCCTACGATGGAGATTGCCGAGATGGTGTTAAACAGGGTCAATAAGAGTCTCGTCAACCTTGTCGAGCAGCTTGGTGTGAAGGCTGTGGGAATAAGCGGAAAGGACGGAGCTACAATCCATGTGACCAAGAAGCTGTCGGGCGGACAGGATATCGGCTTTGTAGGTGAGGTCACTAAGGTTGACCCATCGCTTATAAATACGCTCCTTGAAAATGATTTTGTCCCGATTATATGTCCTATAGGAATTGATGACGACTACAATACCTACAATATCAATGCGGATGATGCGGCGTGTGCCATAGCTAAGGCGGTAAAGGCTGAGAAGTTAGCTTTTCTCACCGATATAGAAGGTGTGAGAAGGATTGCAGATGACCCTGAGTCACTTATTTCCGAGCTTAGTCTTACAGAGGCAGAAGAGCTTATAGGGAATGGCAATATCGGCGGAGGTATGCTTCCTAAGCTTAATAATTGCATTGATGCGATTGAGAACGGTGTATCAAGGGTACATATCATGGATGGACGTATTCCACACTGCCTGCTTCTTGAAATTTTCACGGATAAGGGTGTTGGAACGGCAATAATAGACAGAAACGCAGAGAGGTTTTATGATGGAGACAAAGACAAATAATATTATAAATAAAGCCGAAGAGAATCTTATCCATACATATAACAGGGCGGATTTAGTGCTTGACCACGGTGACGGTGTGTATCTGTATGATGTGGAGGGAAATAAGTATCTTGACTTTGCGGCGGGTATAGCTGTATATGCGCTTGGATATAATTACAAGGACTATAATGAGGCGCTTAAGGCACAGATTGACAAGGTTGTGCACATTTCAAATCTTTACTACAGTGAACCGCTTGCAGATGCGGCACAGAAGCTTGTCAAGGCAACAGGTCTTAGCAAGGCATTCTTTACCAACAGCGGAACGGAGGCTATAGAGGGCGCGTTAAAGCTTGCCAAGAAGTATGCATATCTTCGCGACAACAGTACGGACCATGAGATAATTGCCATGGAACATTCGTTCCACGGAAGAAGCATGGGAGCACTGTCCGTGACCGGAAATGCGCATTACAGGGAGGCGTTCGGACCACTCATTCCGGGAATACGTTTTGCTGAGTATAACAATCTTGAGAGCGTGAAGGCTCTTGTGAATAAAAAGACCTGTGCGATAATATGTGAGACTGTTCAGGGTGAAGGCGGAATTTTCCCTGCCGATAAGGAATTCTTAGAGGGCTTAAGAAAACTGTGTGATGAGAATGATATGCTTCTCATACTCGACGAGATTCAGTGCGGCATGGGAAGAACAGGTTCAATGTTCGCATACCAGCAGTACGGTGTTATGCCTGATGTGGTGACATCTGCCAAGGCGTTAGGCTGTGGAATACCTGTGGGAGCCTTTGTCGCAAACAGCAAATGTGATAAGGTTTTAGTTCCCGGTGACCATGGAACAACCTACGGTGGAAACCCGCTTGCAACGGCTGCCGCTTCAAAGGTATTTGACTTATTTGCGGAAAATGATATTATAGGACATGTGAATGAGGTGGCACCTTATCTTATGGAAAAGCTTAAGGACTTTGCCGGCAGGCACAGCTGTGTCAAGGCGGTGAGAGGACTTGGACTTATGTGCGGTGTGCAGTTTAGCGACGAGCTTCCTGTCGGAAATGTTGTGAAGGCTGCCAGAGAGCATGGACTTATAGTTATCAGTGCGGGACTTAATACTCTTAGATTTGTACCGCCGCTTATAATTACTAAGCAGAATGTGGATGAGATGATTGATATTCTGGACAAATGTGTATAAGACCGCCTCATAGTAATATTTGAAAGGTTATATTTTATATATGAGATTAGGTTCTGTTTTAAAAAAAGTTATCGGTGTTACAATGTGTGGAGCGCTTATTATGACAGGTGTATCCGGCTGTAGGATTCAGTATGTCGAGGATGAGACAACATCGGAGGAGACGTCTGCTGAGAGTACAGTGGAGGAAAGGCAGGTTGATATCAATTTATGGTACAGCGATGAGATATATTCGGATTATCTGAGCAACTGTGCCACACAGTATGAGAATGCCAATAAAAATGTCCATATCAATATTGAATATATACCTGAGGCAGATTATATGTCCACACTTACCTCAGAAGCGGTAAAACCGGGAAAAGTGGATTTGTACTTGATTGATAACGATAAGCTAGAGCAGGTCAAGCTTGCCGGTATTGCCTCAGAAAACCGTCTTACGGATATATATAACGTGTACAATTACAGCCAGACTGCGCTCAATGCCTGCACGTACAACGATAAGCTTATCGCGTATCCGTTAAGCTATGATACGAGTTTTCTTATCTATAACAGGGATTATGTGCAGGATGCCGACATGAGTAATTTTGAGGCAATCAAGCTTTTCGCGGAAAATCTTGAAGTTCCTGCGGGCAGCAGCATAAGTTCTATTTTTACATGTGACCTTAAAGATATTTTTTATAATTATGGATATCTGGGAGCATATCTTGATATAGGCGGAAAAAACGGAGATGACAAGACGAGTATATTCGATATCACAACCGACCTCACAAAGGCGACGGAATTATATAAGCAGCTTATTGAATATTTTTACATTGATATTAACAGTGTAGACTACTATTCATGTATCAATGATTTTGAAAAGGGTTCCATTGTATTCACTATCGGGGATGTGCAGATGTATCTAAGAGCGAAGGTTCAGGATGGATTGAATGTCGGAGCGGTAGCTTTTCCGGATATGAGTGAAGAGGTAAAGAGTGCACCGCTGTCCGTCACAACGGCAGTGGTTGTCAATCCGTTTTCGGATGATATAGCTGTTGTTGAGAGCTTCGCAAAATTTCTCACATATACCAGTGCAGAGAAGCTATATGCGACAGCGGGTGTGCCTTCATGCAGGAGAATAGAAAACGAGGACGAGAATCTTGACAGGATATACGAATCCTATGATAAGTCTGTTCCTAAGCTTAAGCTTATGTACAGCGATGAATTTTATGCGCTGCTTGAAATTACAATGCACCAGCTTGCGGAAGGGACAGGGGATGTGCAGAGCCTTTCAAATGTACGCGATTACCTCTATAAGAACTGGCAGTCCGACACCGTAACAGATAGTGAAACAGACGGCGAAGAATAATAGATGAAAATAGAGTTGGAAATGTTGAAAACCCGGTTGCAATAGCCGGGTTTTTTGGTTACAATAAAAAGGCAGGTTATCTTTCCTGAAATAGAGGGACTTTATGAGACAGACATAAGGAGAAAAAATGGCAAAAAAAAGATTTTATAAGGCTTTTATTTATGCGGCAGGTGTGTTTTCTATTGTGGCATGTGGTTTTCTATACTCATGTACATCGAAAAAGGGTGAAACCTATACCATAGGGCAGCATACGGAGAGTGAACAGCAGGAGGAAAGAACCTCAGACATCACATCAGATACTCATACGGAGGAGACATATACGGAGGAAGCACTTAAGACTATATTCGTATATGTATGTGGGAACGTGGTAAATCCCGGTGTGTATGAGGCTTATGAGGACTCAAGAGTATATGAGCTCATAGATAAAGCGGGTGGGGTCACAGACAACGGCTGTCTTGAGGCTGTGAATCTTGCGGAGCATGTATATGACGGGCAGAAACTGTATATTCCCGATTACGAGGAATATGAGAATAAGGGAAGTATTTCGTATCAGCAGGAGTATTCAGATAAGAAAAATTCACTAGTCAATATAAACAGTGCGGATGCAGAAGCTCTGATGACACTTCCGGGAATAGGAAAATCACGCGCCGAGGCAATTATTGATTACCGCAATACCAATGGATTTTTTACATGTATCGAGGATATTATGTGTGTAAGCGGAATCAAGGAGAGCGCTTTTTCTAAAATAAGAGAATACATTTGTGTTAATTAAAATACATTGATTGAAGAGTGGCTGAAAGGGGAAAAAATGGCGGATAAGGTATTGGTAGTCGATGATGAAAAGCTCATCGTAAAAGGGATAAAATACAGCTTGGAACAGGATGGCATGGAGGTATCGTGCGCTTATGACGGAAGGGAGGCATTAGACCTTATAAAGGCTAATAATTACGATATTATTCTGCTTGATGTCATGCTGCCTGAGATGGATGGTTATACCGTGTGCCAACAGGTAAGAGAGTTTTCGGATGTTCCGATTATAATGATAACAGCAAAGAGTGAGGATATGGATAAGATACTTGGTCTTGATTATGGTGCAGATGATTATATGACCAAGCCGTTTAATATACTTGAGGTAAAGGCACGAATCAAGGCAATTAAGAGAAGAAACAGGCATATTGTCACAGCTGATCCGTCAACACGTATTGTGGCAGGCAATATGGTCATGGACAGAAATAACAGACATGTGTATATCAAGGGAAAAGAAATCAGCCTTACAACCAAGGAGTATGATGTCCTTGAGCTTTTAGTGACCAACCCGAATAAGGTGTACGGCAGGGAGATGCTTCTGAGCCTTATCTGGGGATATGACTATCCGGGAGATGCAAGAACAGTGGACGTGCATATCAGAAGACTCAGAGAGAAGATTGAGACTAATCCGAGTGAGCCGGAGTATGTTCACACCAAGTGGGGGATGGGTTATTTCTTTAAGCAGTGAATAGAAAACAGTTACAAATAAAAGGATATGATATGAAAAATAAACTTTTGTCTATGCTGCGGACAATAGGAAAGCATTTAGTCAGTATAAGGTTCACGGCAGTGGTTATGATACTTGCAGCTTCCGTAGTGCCGCTTCTTGCTGTAAGAGGCATAGTTGTAAACAGCTTCCTTGAAAGACAGATAAAACAGTTGGAAACGCAGCTTCTTAATACAGGTAATATCTTATCGGCTGATATCGGCAAGAGTGGATATTTTGACAGACAGTATGATGACAGAATCAATGCGCAGGTTGAGCAGCTTTCCTATATGTATTCGGGACGTATTGTAGTAGTTGCGTCTAACTATAATGTGGTTAAGGATACTTATGTCGATCAGGAAAATAAGACTCTTGTGTCCTACGAAGTAAATCAGGCTTTTCATGGTATAGTAACCAACAGCTATGACAGTAAATACGGAATAATAGAAATAACACAGCCGATATATGCCTCGGACGGAAATAATATAATAGGGGTTCTTATGTTCGCTGTGCCTGATACATCTATAAGGGAGAACGTAAGGTATATCGAACGCTTTATGACAGCGGCTATAGACATAACATTTACAGCTATGGTGCTTGTAGCGCTGGCGTATGCGTTTGGAATAAGCAGGCCTTTCAGAAAACTTGCAGAGGCAATACATGGAATGACAAGCGGTTATATGGACAAAAGACTTGATGAAGACAAGGGGCTTGGTGAGGTGTGTCTTATATCAACGGAAGTGAATAAGATGCTTGAAAGATTGAAGGCACTTGATGATTCAAGGCAGGAGTTTGTTTCAAATGTCTCACATGAGCTTAAGACTCCGATAACCTCGATAAAGGTACTTGCAGATTCACTTAACACGCAGGATGATGTTCCGAATGAGTTATATAAGGAATTCATGCATGATATTGTTGAGGAAATCGACAGAGAGAGTCAGATAATCAACGACCTTCTTTCTCTTGTCCGCATGGATAAGACGGCAGCAGGACTTAATCTTGCACCGCAGAATATAAACGAACTTGTTGAGCATGTGCTAAAGAGACTTAAGCCTATAGCCGAGGAGAAGAATATTGAACTTGTACTTGAGAGCTTCAGACCTGTTGTGGCAGAGATTGACGAGGTGAAAATTACGCAGGTTGTAACCAATCTTGTCGAAAATGGTATAAAATATAATGTGGCTAATGGCTGGGTGAGAGTTTCAGTAAACGCAGACCATAAGTTCTTTTATCTGACCGTTGCCGATTCGGGTATCGGAATTCCTGATGATTGCAGGGATAAGATATTTGAAAGGTTTTATCGTGTAGATAAGGCGCGTTCACGTCAGACCGGTGGAACAGGACTTGGTCTTGCCATAACAAAGACAGTGGTACTCATGCATAAGGGGGCCATCAGGGTATACAGCAAGGAAGGTGAAGGAAGTACATTTACAGTGCGGATACCGCTTACTCAGGCAAAGAAATCATAAAGACGAGGAATGCAATGAAAACAATTTCACGCAAATATAAATTTTTATTGACAGTCATTGTTGGCATGCTGATTATCGGGATGTATGCACTTAGTGCTTGTTCTGATGGAAGTCAGGGTGCTAAAAAGGATGTGACAGAGCTTGGTGAAAATCAATATCTTGTTTATTATCTTGACGAGACAGGGCAGGCTTTGACATCTGAAGTTTACACTGCAAAAGTGGCGGATGATTCGATAAAGCTGGCACATGAACTCTGGGAAGTCATGCAGAGCCCGTCGGATGGCAGAAAGCATACAAGCACAGTACGAAGGGATATAACAATTGTAGATACCAGACTCAGCGATGAGGTATTGTCGGTATATTTTACCGATAGCTACAGTCAGCTTGCGGTTGAGGATGAGGTTATGTTCAGGGCTTCGTATGTCAAGACCATGACACAGATACAAGGGATTAAGTATGTCAGCTTTTATGTGAATGAACAGCCGCTTCAGGATGCAATAGGAAATCCGGTGGGTATTATGTTAGCTTCGGATTTTATTGATGACATAGGCTCAGGCTCGTACAGGACATGGGTTGACTTGTCGATATACTATGGCAATGCTGATTCAGATAAGCTTGTTCCGGAGCGAATAACTATAGGCTATGGAAAGGATGCCTCCGTTGAACGCGTTATCATAGAACAGCTTATCAAGGGACCGGGTGAGGAAAATCACATTAGAACGGTTCCGGCAACACTCACACTTTTAAGTGTCAAGACGAAGGACGGAATATGCTATGTGAATTTCGATTCTGTTTTGACAGATGAGGTGCTGCCTGTATCACCGGCGGTGACCATATACTCGATTGTCAATTCGCTCTGTGAGCTTTCTAATGTCAACAAGGTTCAGATTTCGGTAAAGAGCAGTACGAATATCCTTTTTAGAGATACAATAGATTTGTCACAGCCTTTGGAGAGGAGCTTAGATATTATTGAGACATCGAAAAATTAAAAGACCTATGGTTCCCGCACTTGTATTTACGGTGGCGGGAATACTGGTTGGTCTAATACATGTGCCGCCGCTGCCGGTGATACTATTGCCGGCGGCAGCATTTGGCGGTATTTGTTTATTGCCAATGCTGTCGGGGCGTAATGAAGCTAATAAACGTAATAAACATAATTATACGAATGGCTGTAATTATGGTAATGAAAAAAATCGTAATTACAATGGAAGCCTGTATATTCAGTTATTCTTATTTTTCTTATTATTTTTGGTTGGTTTTATCACAACATATATCCACGAAAATTATGACAATAAAATATTTAGTGAAGAGTTTCCTGCTACAGAAAAAATATTAGATGTCAGTGCAACGCAGGGGCTTAAATTGAACGATGATGAAAATATAAATTTTTATGGAAAAATTAATATTTCTGCCGGAGCAGATATCGGGGAGAAAGTCACCGAAAACAGTTATGTCAAAGAAAATTATTCCGTGTCACAGGATGATATGCAGGATGTAAAAAAATCAGAATATGGCAGTGGTGTAATCCGCATATCCGGGGTGGTGGAGAAGGTATCGGAGGGGACATACTCTAAAAGACTGATGTTGGAAAAATGCTATATAAATGGAAGAAGGCTTGAGAACAATATTGTCCTTGAGATATCGGACAGCAATTCCTATGGCTGGTCGGCGCTAAGAGGTGACCATGTGCAGGCACTTGTAGTGGCGGAAGCCTCACAAAGAGGGCTTCCTGTTCCGGACGGTGCTGCCAATCCGGGGCAATTTGACACGAGGCAGTACTATAAGTCGCTGGGTTATTTTTATTATATCGAGGAGCCGGAAATGGTTTCGATTGTCAGAGGCAGAAATCGGATTGTGAACCTGCTTGAAAGTTTAAAAACCTCCTTAAAGGCAGTGTATAGTAAGTGCTGTACCACAACGGACGCGGGTGTGTACGCGGCGATGGTAACAGGAGACAGGTCGGACATGGATTCGACTGTAAGTGAGCTTTTTTCGGCTGCGGGAATTGGACATATTCTTGCTATATCCGGGCTTCACATATCGCTTATTGGCATGGGATTGTACAAAATGTTGCGAAGAATCTTTCTCTGTCCGATGTCCGCCATAATAAGCGGTATATTTGTTGTGTTGTTCGGTGTTATGACAGGTAATTCCGTGTCAGCTACGCGTGCGATAGTAATGTTTGTATGCGCAGTGAATGCACAGGTGCTTGGCAGAAGGTACGATATCCTTTCCGCTGTGTCATTGTCTGCGATTATACTTATGTTAAGGAACCCGTATGTGATTACCAATTCCGGTTTTCTTCTGTCATTTATGGCTATTGCGGGTGTGGCGGTAGTCTCAGAGGGATTCTCTGTAAAACGGTTAAAGTGGCTTACAGGTCCGATAGCGATTCAGCTTGCGACACTTCCGGTTATTCTATGGTTCTACTATGAAGTCCCTGTCTATTCTGTTTTCTTAAATCTGCTTGTTGTTCCATTGATGAGTTTAATAATGATATCCGCGCTTGGCTGCGGACTGTTGGGACTTATAAGTATACCGGCAGGGTGCTTTTTCGCCGGTGCCGGTCATTACATACTTGTCTTGTTTCGATATGGCAGTGAACTTATGCTTTCGCTTCCGGGAAGCGTGTTTGTCGCCGGGAGACCGGAGCTGTGGCAGGTGATAGTGTACTATTTGTTGCTGTTCCTTTTTTCGCAGAGAAAGAATGCTGCGATGTGGATTGAAAAAAGGGCAGTGCGGAAATGCGGTGCAAGGAACTGTGAAGATGGTAATTGTGCAGTAAGAAAAAGTGGAGAGGCGGAATGTAAAGCAGGGAAACGTGAGGCTGGCAAATATGTAGCCGGGAAATATGTCATGTGTGTGAATATATTTTTAAGGAGCCTGCTTGTCATTGCAATTATTGTTCTTCTTATAAGAGGACGTAGCGGTCTTGAGGTGACATTCCTAGATGTCGGGCAGGGCGACGCAATATTTATCAGCCTTCCAAACGGCGGCAATGTGTTTATCGATGGCGGAAGTACATCTTCACGGAATATATATGACAAAGTGATTGAGTCGTTTTTAAAATACAAGGGCGTGAGAAATCTTGATTTCCTGTTTTTGACGCACAGTGACGCCGACCATGAGAATGGTTGGATTCAGGCGCTGTCCGGCAATGCCTATATTCCGGATATTGATAAGCTTGTGCTGAATGTGAGTGATTATTCTAAGTATCTGGAATTGTGTGAAAAGATGTTAAAATATGGGGCGTTAGAATATGGAGCATTGAAGTATGGGACATTAGAAGGTGACACATCAGAATACGGTATACTAGGATATTCGACATCAAAATATGCAGGTGATTTGGCATGGCTGAATGATGACAGGGCAGATGAAATCAGTGTAAAGATGGAGGATATTGCGGATATAGAGGATATAGAAGCTATTGCGTTGGCTCTGGCGGAGAGAGGCACGAAAATTATGTGCGCAGAATATGGAATGGAATATACATTTGGAGAATGTAGCATAGTGTCGCTCAATCAAACTAAGCAGTCTAAGTCAATTGTAAATGTCGACTATGGGTCATATAATCCTGGTGCCTCTAAGACCGGCACCGGCGAATCGGAGAATGACAATTCGATTGTGCTGCTTCTTCAATATAAAGGAAATTCTATTCTGTTCACAGGGGATATGACATCTAAGATGGAGGACTATGTAGCAGAAGCTGTGAGGCACTGTGGCATAGATAGTCTGTCACTTCTCAAGGTTGGTCATCATGGCTCTAAGTATTCCTCAAGTGAAGAATTTCTTGCGTCAATTATGCCGCAGGCGGCAATCATTTCATGCGCCGCCAAGAATACATACGGACACCCGCACAAGGAAACACTGCAACGCTTGGAAAATATCGGCGCACTTGTGCTGAGGACGGACGAAGGCGGGGCGATTATTGCGAAAATCAGGGCTTCGGGTGCAAAAATGCAGGTTTATGAGTATTGCGAAGGAAAATGAGGTGCAAATACTATTGGAAATTAACGAAAGCTGCTAATCCAGCGAAAATAAAGGTTTGTGAGCGTGAATCATGGGCACAGAATTAAAAAACATAGAATACGCATGAAAGCAACAGAAATTAAGTGCTGAGAGCACATTGCGGGTATATGAGGTGAAAAAGTCATAAAAATACCCGCGAAAGCTACAAAAAGCAAAGGATGAGAGTGAATTGTGGGTATAGAAGAGAAGTAGCTATAAAAATACCCAAGAAAGTCATAAAAACACAAGCTAAGAAAGCACACCGTGGGTATAGAGATGAAAAAAGCTAGAAAATACCCAAGAAAACCGCGAAAAGCAAAAAATGAGAGTGAATTGTGGGTATAGAAATGAAAAAAATTATAAAAATTCCCAAGAAATCTGCGGAAAGCAAAGGATAAATGCGAATTGCTGGTATAGAAGCTAGAACTAAATATATAGTACATAGAAAAGGAGATAATATGTTTGTAAATGAGAGAGACATTAGGAAACGCATGGAAGTTATTAAAGAACAGTTGAATACATTGAGTAAATTGATATATAAGCTTCCGGAGGGGGAGCTGGTATGCGCTAAAAATGGAAAAAATTATAAGTGGTATAAAAAAACAATGGCATGTATGAGTATATTTTAAAGGATAATAGGAAACTTGCCCAGAAGCTTGCATTAAAGAAATACTATGATATGAATATAAAAGACCTGCAGGCTGAGCTGAAAGCATGTAAAGCGTATATGCAAAAAACAAAACAAAATAAAGAGTATGTTGAAAAGTTTCTATGTAATAGTGAATATGAAAAATTGATGACATGCGAAATTGTACCTAAGAATAAACAGTTGGCTGAGTGGGAAAATGCAGAATTTGAAAGAAACCAGAATTTCTCTGATAAATTAATCGTGAAAGGGACGAATGGAAAATATCTCAGGTCTAAATCGGAGGCTATAATTGACAGAATTTTATTCAATGCAGGAATTCCGTTTCATTATGAGGAGAAGCTGGAGCTTGGGCAGTTTTCTTTCTATCCGGATTTTACTATAAAACATCCGGATAGCGGAAAAATATTTTATTGGGAACATTTTGGAATGATGGATAATTCGGATTACATAAACAGTGCGTGTTCAAAAATAAGGATATATTGTGAAAATGGAATTATACCTTCAGTGAATCTGATATTGACTTATGAAACTAAAGAACATCCGCTTATGATAGATGATATAGAAGATATTGTAAAAAAATACTTCTTATAGATATATTTTAACTGTAAAAAATACAGAATGCTGTAGGAAATATATTGCGTCAAAGATAAAAATATATTAGAATTTTCGGATAAGATTATTTGTAATAGGTAAGATATTTTATTGGATAATAAATAAAATATACATGAGGAAAAGGAGACTTTATAAATGGAAACAATATACTACATCGTGGACAGCATTGACGGTGATTACGCAAATCTCAGGCGCGAGGATGACACCCAGGCTGAGCCGAAGCTTGTTGCGAGAGCACTCCTGCCGGAAGGAATACAGGAAAACAGCAGGCTGAAGTATGAGCTGCTTGAGTATTCTATCTGTGATTGATTGCCGTGCATAGCGGTGACACGGCATAGAAAATAATATATAAAGTAAGTGCCGGTATGCATGGCAATTAAAGGAGACTTTTAAAGTAAAGGTCTCCTTTTTTAAATTAATTACCATATTAAGCAAATGAAATATAAAGTCAATTCATATTAAGTTTAACAGAAAATGAAGCCAATTACACATTAAGCAGATGACGTTTTGTGTCAATTTCAAATAAAAAAATATATTAAGCTAATTAAATATTAAACCAACTACATACTCTCCGGCTATATGTAAAAACAGTTACCAATCAATGCAATAAATATCAATCATTATCCACTACTATTAAAGACTGCAAAAATAATAAATTGTATTGACAATTAGCTCTACAAGTAGTAGACTAAAACTGAACTACAGAAAGTAGACCAATAAGACATGCTGATATAGCGGACGAAAAGAATGAAGCAGGAAAGGAGAAAGTATGGCGGAGTACAGATTGGGCGAAGTTGAGATGAAGTTTGCGGATATCATCTGGGAAAATGAGCCGATTGCCTCAGGTGAGCTTGTAAAACTCAGCGAGCAGAGACTTCAGTGGAAGAAGTCGACAACGTACACGATATTAAAAAGGCTTTGCGAGAGGGAGATATTTCAGAACGTAGACGGCGTGGTGACATCATTGATAAGCAAGGAACAGTTCCAGCTTAAGAAGGGTGAGGAGTTTCTTGACGAGAATTATGGCGGTTCGCTTCCGTCATTCGTGGCGGCATTCGCATCGCGAAAGAAGCTGTCCAAGGATGACATAGCATACCTTAAAAAAATTATTGATGAGAGCAGGTAATCAAGCAAAAACGATTTGCATTTACACAGGACAACGAAAATAGATTGCTTTTCAGACAGGATGATGTCTGGGAAACGGGGGTTAAGATGGCTGATGTTTTTTACAAAATACTTCAAATGAGTATATCCGCGAGCTGGTTGATTCTTGCGGTAGCTGTGTTGAGAATATTTCTGAAAAAGGTTCCAAGAAAGATAATATGCTTTCTGTGGGCGCTGGTTGCGATAAGACTGGTGTGTCCGTTTGCGATTGAGAGCCGTTTCAGTCTTATTCCGGATACGCAGGGCATATTTGAAAATTATGGAAATTTATCAGGAAATGCAGGTACGGATGATGTCAATGCAGGATTGCCGGACAGGAGTGGTGCTATCGGGGGAGCTTTGGACAATGAAGGTGCCGTTGGCGGCAATGTTGATATGGTTGACGGAAAGTTAAATAATGAAATTGATAATGCTGCCGGAAATATTACTGCGGGAGATAATACTGCGGGAAATATTACGGCTGGAAATATCGCAGACCCAAATAATATGTCCGGAAATATGACAAATGGCAATGCTGCGGCAGGAAGTTTCACAGATGGGAATATTGCAGCCGGAAATATCACAGCCGGAAGTGTTTCAAACATTTCAAACGGAAATGACATGGCTGGGGACAATTCGGGCAAGGTAAATAATGGTGGGCTTAATGACATATTAGGTGGAAATTTTGCAGGTAACACTGATAATGCAGGCAATAATCTGAGCGGAGCAGCCACATCCGGCAGTCAGAAGGATGCAGCCGGCAATCTGGGCTATACTGCGATATTGGCGGGTAAGCTGGGCGGTATCAGTCTGGGAAGGTTTGCATTTATATGGACTGCCGGATGTGTGATTCTGCTTTTGTATGCGGTGGGCTCATATATACTGCTTAGAAGAAAGACCAGGGTAGCTTTTAACAATGGGGAAAATATCTATATATGCGATGACATCGACACACCGTTTATTCTAGGTACATTTTCGCCTAAGATATATATACCGTCATCCTTGACAGAGGAGGAGAGAGGCTATGTCATAGCGCATGAAAAGGCGCATTTAAGACGTCTGGACTGTGTGTGGAAGCCGCTTGGGTTTATATTGCTTGCGGTGTACTGGTTCAATCCGCTGAGCTGGGTGGCGTATATACTGCTTTGCAGGGATATTGAGCTTGCATGTGATGAGAGGGTAATCGCGGATAAAGATATCGAATATAAAAAGCAGTATGCCATGACACTTTTAAATTGCAGTTCTCCGAAAAAAATGGTGAGCGCATGTCCGCTTGCTTTTGGGGAGGTAAGCGTCAAGACCAGAATAAAGACGGTGCTTAATTATAAAAAGCCTGCTTTCTGGCTTGTGCTTGCGGCGATTGTAGCATGTGTTGTTGTTATGGTATGTTTTATGACTAATCCTAAGGGCAGTGCTCCGGATAATGAGTCTGCTACAAGTGAAAATATTGATGAAAGCAGTAGTGCGGAGACGGTGCGTGAGAATGCGGTGGCGGAAGGCGGCTCTGCAGTTATAGCGAATAATGACTGGAATGTGTGGTTTGAGGCAATGCCGGGCTACAGCTTTTCAAATGATGAGGACAGCATAGACATAATAAATGACGCGACAGGGGAGAGAGCATTTATTTACAGCTATGAGCTGCCGCAGCCGCTTGGAACATATGATGACCTCAAGCACAATGATACTCCGGGTAAATGGGGGATGGCGCTGAGCGGAACTCTTGAGGAATATATAGACGGTGAGGTAGGGGTAACTATATATAAGTATAATGAAATGGTTTCTCCGGCGGAAAACAAAGAACCGGGAGAGGGATATTTCATTGTGTTCGGTTCGCCTGAGAGCGACACGGTATGGATGATGATGCTTCCTGTCGGCAGTACGCGCGCGGAGGCGGATGAATTAATAAAGGCTGTCCATCTGGAGCTGTCCAAAATTTTGGCGCATGATGGCTGGCAGGTATGGATTGATGCGGTACCGGGCTATAGTTTTTCAAACAATGAGGACAGCATAGGCATAACAGATGAGAAATCGGGAGAGACTTTTTTACTCAGCAGCCACAAAATGTCCGATGGTTTTGGCACCTATGATGAGCTTAAGGCAAATGAAAAGCTCAAATTGTGGGGAACGCAGCTTCGAAGTGGTACCTTTGAGGAATATATAGACGGTGAAGTCGGTGTGAGTGTATATAAATACGATGAGACATCAGCTTCCGGAACGGACGAGACCGGGGAGGGATATTTTCTTATATTTGGCTCATCCCAGAACGGAACTGCGTGGACGCTCAAGCTGCCTGTCGGAGGAACCCGCGCGGAGGCAGACAAATTTATAAAGGCTGTCCATTTAAAGCTTGACTGCAAGGGTGACGAAAACCATATCGACTATGAAGGCTGGAATATAGAGTATGTGTCGCAGAATAACTGGAAGGGAAGCTGTTCGGGCAATGTACTTAATATAACCAACACTGAGGACTCAAGGAGTTTAAGTCTTATTCCTTATGATGAGTCGGGTAATATGTATGGCTACAATTATCGAAGGAATGAGGTAAGCCTTTTATGGTGGAAAATTGATAATCTCATTGGTTATAGAAGTAAATCATTGAGAACAAATGAAAATTATATAAGAGATATATATTATTATGAAGACAACGAAGTGTCGGATAATAAAGAGTATATTGTCATGTATAGTGCCGTGGAAAGTGACATTATATGGTATATAAGATTTGTAAATGATTACTCATTAGATGATGTATACGATATCATAGACGGAATCAACATAACTTCCACCGACGCACTGGCAACATGGGATGGAAAGCTCAGGTACTATGACAGCAAGCTTCCTCTCACGATTTATGAACAGTATGAGCGCGCAGGCGACAGAATGGATTTCCTTGATGCAAATGTAACTGATGATATCGTAAAGCCGGTTAAAGTATTTGATTTGCTGGCAGAAGAGCTGAATGACGAAAATCCTGAGCTTTATGAGAAATTAAAGAATCCGGTAAGTTCAGGGCAGGCTTTGCTGGAGATTAATTACACATCCTATAAGGTTTACAACTATTATTCAGATTTCGATGATAAAATCAAGGTGGTAGAGTATACGCTTGATGATGGAAGCTTGAGGGCGATTAAACTGGACTATAGGGATGCCAACGGATTGTGGATGCCTGTCTACGAATATGATGTCGATTCATCTGGATATGAGAGCATTGTTCTGGTTAATAAATGCATGGATGGGATTACAGCAGATAGATTAAAACAGGTAACGCAGGTGTGGACAAGTGTTTCGGAAATGGGTGATACAATTTTCGATGTATCGGATAACTATGTTATTATTGACTCCGTTGCGAATTCAGACATTGTGCTGTATGGAATGTACGGAGGGGAAACAATGGTTATAAGGGATGGTGAGCATGTAATTCCTGTCTGGACTAACTGGATGTCACCGCACATGGTTATGCCGGAGATTCATTATGGAGATTATGACAATGACGGAGTATATGAGTATGCCATATGGTCAAATATGGATACAGGTACAGGTGTTTCGGGTGATGAACTTTATATAATTGAAGCAGATTATGCTAAAGAAAATGGTGAGGAGGATTTCTATAGTATAAGGGAATATTCAGATTGGGGCGGTGATTTGGACAATGCTGTGAGCTATTATCTCGATGATACAGGAAATGTTGTCACTGTGACATTGAATGGTGAAGATGTGGCTTCAGTTGATTTGTCAGGACATTTTGAGAAGCATAAGGAATATAATGAGTCATTTGATGGTATTTATTTTGGTTCACACTATTCTTTCCATGAACGGGATGGAATATGGTATTTTGTAAATGCAGGACGTATATATGTGAAGCATGATGGAAAATCAGTGTACGATGCGGATATAATTCCTTATAACGTGGTGGTAAACGCAAGGGTAGTCTACGAGCCTAACCAGCAATTCCATCTTGAGGATATCGAGATTACCGTTGAGGAAAGAAATAATTAGGACTATGCAGCTTTGAGGCTGATTTGCCGCTTGCCTGTACCTGTGAAAAATGCTATATTAAATAATATATGGGAAAAATACGAGGTACAAGATGAAGATAAGAGACATAATAAACGGAGAAAAGCCTACACTGTCATTCGAGGTATTTCCTCCTAAGAAGGATACGGATTTTGCGAATGTTGAGGCGGCAGCCTTCGGGATAGCCGGGCTTTCACCGAGCTACATGAGCGTGACTTATGGTGCCGGCGGAAGCACCAAGGGGCATACGATTGCGCTTGCGCAGGCAATTCAGGAGAAATATAATGTTCCGACTATAGCACATCTTACCTGTGTATGCGCCAATAGAGAGGGAATTAAGGCGGCGCTCTCAGAGATGAAGAGTGCGGGAATTGAGAACATTCTTGCCCTCAGAGGTGATATTCCGAAGAATTATGAAGGGCAAGTATTTACAGATTTTTCACACGCCTCTGAGCTTGTGGAGCTTATAAAGGAAACGGGTGATTTCTGTGTCGGCGGTGCATGCTATCCGGAGGTACACCCTGATTCGACAAATAAGAAAGAGGATATTTTAGGGCTTAAGAGAAAGGTTGACGTGGGTTGTGAGTACCTGACAACGCAGATGTTTTTTGACAACAATATATTTTTTAATTTCATGTACAGGCTCAGGGAGGCGGGCATAACTGTTCCTATTATCCCGGGAATCATGCCGATTACCAAGAAGGGACAGGTCAAGAACGCGGTGAAGCTGTCGGGCTGTAATGTGCCTGAGCGCTTCAAGAACATAGTCGACATATTCGGTGATTCGGAGGAGGCAATGAAGCAGGCGGGTATAGCCTATGCAACCGACCAGATTATCGACCTTATGGCAAATGGCGTTAAAAATATCCATGTGTATTCAATGAATAAGCCGGAGATTGCACAGGGTATACAGAGGAATCTTTCGGAGATACTTAAGGCGTAAAAACAGAAGCAAAATATCCACAATAGCCGGAAAAAACAAGCGAAAGTGGAAGCATGAGGGTATGGAGAGCCGAAAGAGCAGAAGAATACCCGCAAAGACAAGATATTGAAAACATAAATTGGTGAGTGCAATGAGAAATATTACGGCTGATATCAAATCAGGCAGCTTCAAGCCTGTATATCTTTTGTATGGCAGTGAGGACTATTTGAAAAAATGGCTCCGCGACAGACTGAAAAAAGCGATAGTTCCAGACGGAGATACAATGAATTATTCGTATTTTGAGGGCAAGGCTCCGGACAGTAAGGCGGTGGCGGAGATAGCTGATACCATGCCTTTTTTCGCGGACAGAAGGCTTGTGGTTATTGAGAACAGCCAGTTGTTTAAGACGTCGGCGGATGATATGCTTGTGGAGCTTGTAAAGAATCTCCCGGACACAACGGTTCTTGTGTTCATAGAGAATGAGGTTGACAAGCGAAACAGGCTCTATAAGGCGGTCAAGGAAAAGGGCTATATAAGTGAGCTAAATGAGCAGAGCGATAATGACATAATCAAGTGGGTTGTCGGACTTCTAAAGCGAGAGAACCGCGTGATGAATGATGACACAATCAGGCTTTTTCTCACAAAGACGGGGAACTCAATGGAAAACATATCAAGGGAGTTTGAAAAACTGATATGTTACACGATGGGGCGTGAGAGGATAACCTCAGAGGATGTGGAGGAAGTGTGTACCACCCAGACTACGAACCGCATATTTGACATGATAACCGCCATATCGCAGAAGAATCAGGAAAAGGCACTTGAGCTGTACTATGATTTGCTCACACTCAAGGAGCCGCCTATGAGAATCATGTTTCTGATAGCGCGCAATTTCAACCAGCTTCTTATGGTAAAGGAGCTTACTGAGAATGGGAACGCTTCGGCGGCGATTGCGAGCAAGATGGGGATACAGGGCTTTCTTGTCGGAAAGCTTCAGGCGCAGGCAAGACCTTTTAAGGCCGGGACGTTAAGAAGGGCACTTGAAGAGTGCGTTACGCTTGAGGAAGCGGTGAAAACCGGACGATTAGAGGACAGATTAGCTGTTGAGATGCTGATAGTCAAGTATTCGGCAGCGTAAAAAATAACCCATGATGGGCAGCCACCATCATGGGTTATTTTTATAAATGAGAAACAGATTATCAA
>JBNMLM010000009.1:0-36359 GCA_050874845.1 Eubacteriales bacterium
ACCAGACCCCTGTCCCAACTGCCACCTACTTGCCTAAGATGATACATTGTGTTAAGATGTTTTTATTTAGATGGCTTATGAATCGGCAGGATTTGATGTATTACATGATTGGTATATATGGAATAATATATAGCATGTGCTGTAGGATATGATAAGAGAGGGTGGCAGTATGAAATATAATAATATAAGTATCGGAAATCAGGGATTTGATGATATCAGAGAAAATAAGTGTTTTTATATTGACAAGACAGCGTTTATAAAGGAATGGTGGGATTCTAAAGATGTGGTGACACTTATAACACGTCCACGCCGTTTCGGAAAGACCCTCAATATGAGCATGCTCAACAGCTTTTTCTCCAACCGGTATGCTAATCGTGGCGATTTATTTGAGGGACTTTCGATATGGGAGGATGAGAAGTATAGAAGGCTTCAGGGAACATATCCGGTTATTTTTCTGAGCTTTGCCGGGATTAAGTCTGATAATATAAGGGATGCAAAGATGCAGATTAAGGGATTGATTGCAAATCTTTATAGTCAAAATAGATACCTTGCTGATGGGGGATTGTTAAATGCAAATGAGAAGATAATGTTTGACAGCATGACAATGTTTATGGAGGATGCCTTGTGTTACTTTGCCATAAATATGCTGTGCGGTTTTCTTGAAAGATATTATGGAAAGAAGACGATAGTATTGCTGGATGAGTATGACACCCCGATGCAGGAAGCGTACATTCATGGTTATTGGGACGAGTTTACATCTTTTATAAGAAATATTTTCAATAATACTTTTAAGACCAATACACATCTTGAGCGGGCTGTGATGACAGGAATAACAAGGGTTTCAAAAGAGTCTATATTTTCAGATTTGAATAATCTGAATGTTGTGACAACAACATCTGATGAATACTGTACATGCTTTGGATTCACGGAAGATGAGGTATACACTTCACTTGATGAGTTCGGGCTGTCTGATAAGAAATCAGAGGTAAAAAAATGGTATGATGGGTTTGTATTTGGTTCATATAAGGATATCTACAATCCATGGTCGATAACGAGCTATCTTGACAAAAAGAAATTTGCACCATACTGGGCATCGACTAGTTCAAATGGTCTTGTAAGTAAGCTGATTAAGACAGCGCCGTCAGATATAAAGCAAATGATGGAAGATTTGATAAATGATAAAGAAATAGTTGTCAATTTCGACGAACAGATAGTGTTCAATCAGCTTGGGCGCAACAGGAGCGCTATATGGAGCCTTTTGATGGCTAGTGGTTATCTGAAACCGGAGACAGTGGAGTACAGAGGTGAGCTTATGGAACCATGGTATCACCTTAGAATAACCAATTTAGAGACAAAGAGCATGTTTTATAACATGTTCAAGGGATGGTTTCAGGATAATGACTCTAACTATAATGCTTTTGTTGAGGCATTATTGGATGGAAGCCTGCAAAAAATGAATGTGTTTATGAACGACATCGCGTTGTCTACCTTCAGCAGCTTCGATACAGGGCTTCAGCCTTCAAAGAGGACTCAGCCTGAACGTTTCTACCATGGATTTATGTTAGGGCTGCTTGTCGACCTGCGTGATATATATGAGGTTAAGTCAAATCGCGAAAGTGGGTTTGGAAGATATGATGTGATGCTTATTCCTAAAAATGACGATAAGAAGTACAATGCAATTGTTTTGGAATTTAAGGTGTTTGATTCATATAGTGAAAGTACGCTTGAAGATACGGCACGTTCAGCCTTGAAGCAGATAGAAGATAAGAACTATGACGCAGAATTGCTAGCAAGAGGGATAACCAAAGAACGGATAAAACATTACGGTTTTGCTTTTGAAGGGAAAAAAGTATTGATAGAGGAATGAAGCATGAAGGAAGAATGGCGCGTATATGGAAAAAGTGCCGATTTTAAGGCGATAGGTGAGAAATATAATATAGATCAGGTCGTGGCGCGAATCATAAGGAACAGGGACATTGTGACACCGCAGCAGTATGAGGAATATATAAATGGAGGCTTGGACAGCTTACATTCGCCGTGGCTTCTCAGGGATATGGACAGGGCGGCGCAGCTTGTAAAGAGTGCGATAGATAATGGCGAGACTATAAGAATAGTCGGGGATTACGATATTGACGGAATCAATTCCATATATATTCTGTACAGCGGCTTGAAGAGGCTTGGTGCCGATGTGGATTATGTTGTGCCGCACAGGGTTACGGACGGATATGGCATAAATGAAAGGCTTATAGATGAGGCGCATGAGGAGGGCAGACAGGTTATAATAACCTGTGACAACGGAATTGCCGCCTACAGCCAGATAGAACATGCCAAGGCACTGGGGATGACTGTGGTGGTCACAGACCATCATGGGGTGCCGTTTGAGGAAAAAGACGGTGAAAAGACGGAGATACTTCCGCCGGCGGATGCTGTTGTCGACCCGGCGAGGGCGGACTGTACATACCCATGGAAGAAGATATGCGGCGCGGTTGTAGGAATGAAGCTTGTACAGGCTCTATATGAGCTGTATGGCAGACCGAAAAACGAGGTCTATGATTTTCTTGAGTTTGCAGCTGTCGCAACGGTGGGCGATATTGTCGACCTTCAGGGGGAGAACAGAACCATAGTTCGGCTTGGACTTAAGAAACTGAAAAATTCAGCCAATCTTGGACTTAACGCTCTTATAGATTTGAATAAGCTTGATAAGACACGGTTGACTTCGTATCACATTGGGTTTGTCATTGGACCATGCCTAAATGCGAGCGGCAGATTAGAGTCTGCAATGCTTGCCATTCAGATGCTCCTTGCGACGGATAAGGGTGAGGCGGAGCACCTTGCCGGTGAGCTTGTGGCATTAAATGAGGAGCGCAAGGAGCTTACAAGACAGGGTGTTGAGAAGGCATTTGACATGATAGATAACAGCTCACTTAAGGATGACAAGGTGCTTGTCGTGTATCTGCCGGGCTGTCATGAGAGTATAGTGGGAATAATTGCAGGTAAGATAAGGGAGCGCTACAATAAGCCGGTCATAGTATTTGCGGACGGTGAGGGATGCCTTAAGGGCTCAGGACGTTCAATAGAAGCCTACAATATGTTTAAAAAGCTGTCACAGTGTAAGTCGCTTCTCGCAAAGTTCGGGGGGCATCCGATGGCGGCAGGTATGTCAATAGAGCCGGATAAGCTTGATGAATTGAGGAGGAAGCTCAATGAATACTGTGGACTGAGCGAGGATGACCTTACGCTTAAGATATGGATAGATGTGCCTATGCCGTTAGAATATATTTCCGAGAAGGTTATTGATGATTTGTCGGTGCTAGAACCATTCGGAAAAGGGAATGAGAAGCCTGTGTTTGCGGATAAGGGGTTACAGATAAAGAGTCTCTCGCACATGGGAAAAGAGGGGCAGTTTACAAGGGTGAATTTTTCAAAGCAGGCGCAGTTTATGGATAATACAGGGAAGGCTTTTAGTTCTGAGGTTACCATGGAGGCGGTAATGTTCTCGATTAACGATGAACTTGAAAAAGCGTTTGCCGATGGGAAGGATGTCAGTGTGCTGTATTATCCGTCCATCAATGAATTTAATGGAAAAAGGAAGCTTCAGATTGTGTTAAGCTCTGTAAAATGTTGATTGAAATATAAGTATTTTGATGGTAAAATAAAACGTACTTTTGAAAATAATGTAAATTATACATACTCATTTAAAGTGAGGATATGAAAGGGAAAATATATGAGAATAGGCGTAAGAGGACATGACGTAGAGCATAGCAGTCTGGAGAATCTTTTTGAGAATATAGGTAAGCAGGGATTTCACTGCACACAGCTGGCACTTTCAAAGGCGGTGAAGGAGTTCAAGGTCAACAATGGTGTTATGACACCGGGACTTGCCTTCTATATAAAGGAGCTCTGCGAGAAGAATAAGGTTGACGTGGCAGTGCTTGGGTGCTATCTTAATTTAGCTAATCCTAATAAGGAGACACTTAAGAAAACACAGGATACCTACAAGGCACATATCCGCTTTGCAGGTCTTGTCGGAGCTGGAATGGTGGGAACTGAGACAGGTGCGGTTAATGAGGAGTACGCTTTCACACCGGACAACCACACAGCTGAGGCTCTGGAGGTATTTATTGAGGGACTTCGTCCGGTTGTAGAGTATGCCGAGAAGATGGGCGTTATCATTGCAATAGAGCCGGTATATAAGCATATAGTATGCAATTTCGAGCGTGCAAGAAAGGTGCTTGATGCGATTGATTCGCCGAATCTTCAGCTTATATTTGACCCGGTTAATGTATTGTATGCAGGCAATTATGAGAAGCAGGATGAGATTATCCGCACAGCATTTGAATTGTGCGGCAATGATATATGCTGTATGCACCTTAAGGATTTTGTGATTGAGAATGGTGAGATGAAGTCGGTAAGGTCGGGAAGCGGGCTTCTTAATTATCCTCTCCTTATGAGCTATGTTAAGACATATAAGCCTTTTGTGCACTGCCTGCTTGAGAACACCAAGCCGGAGAACGCGGTGGAGGCGAAACACTTTGTTGAGGAGCAGTACGAGAAGGCAGAGCTGCTTAACTGATATGCGATTATATAATGAATAATTCGAAGGGAGTATATTATGCCTAAGTTTTATGAGCCGGAGCAGTTAAAACACCTGCAGAAGCTTGAGATGGAGATACTGACAGATTTTAAAAGGATCTGTGATGAGAATAATCTGATATATTTTGGCTATGCCGGGACAGGCATAGGGGCGTTGAGACATAAGGGGTATATACCTTGGGATGATGATATAGATATCTCAATGCCGCGAAAGGATTATGAGCGTTTTATGGAGCTTGTGACAGAGCAGATGGGCGATAAGTATGAGGTGCTCAACACCGAGACGGACATCAACTATCCGCTTGCGACCACAAGACTTGTGCTTAAGGGGACGAAATTCAGGGAATACTCAATGAAGGACGTTGATTGTAATTGGGGAATATTCCTTGACCTATATGCGCTTGACAATGCGGCAGATGGTAAGCTCGCATACTGGTGGCAGATGTGGACGGCATGGTTCTGGGGAAAGCTTCTTATCCTCAGAAGTATTCCAAGACCGTATCTGTATGTACACGGGCTCACAGCTAAGCTTGTCACGGCGGCATGTGTTGCAGGGCATCATCTTATGAAGTGGCTTGGCATTTCAAAGGAATGGCTGTACATGAAGCGCGAGAAGGCGAACAGAAAATACGAGAATGTCAATACTAAGAGAATAGCATATTTTTGTGACCCTCTTCCGTATACCAATACATTTTCCGTGGATGATATTTATCCGTTAAGAGAGCTTCCGTATGAGGATACGACACTTCCTTTCCCGAATCATCTTGAGGAGCTTCTCACCAAGATGTACGGCGACTATATGACACCGCCGCCGGTTGAGAAGAGAAAGACACATTTTCCTTATGAACTTGATTTCGGGCCTTATGCACCTTCAGCTTCTGAGGATAAATAGAATCATATTTGAAAGAATTGTTATAGAATTATAGAAATGGATAGGAGACATTGTTATGTCCTACGAGTATGAACTGACCATTCTCATGCCTTGCCTTAACGAGGCGGAGACATTGGAGACATGTATAAAAAAGGCACAGACCTTTTTGAGAGAGAATAATGTTAACGGAGAGGTGCTTATCGCAGATAACGGAAGCACGGACGGTTCCCGCGAGATTGCCGTTAAGGCGGGGGCAAGAGTTGTTCCGATTGCACAGCGCGGCTACGGCGCAGCACTTATAGGTGGCTGTGAGGCAGCCAAGGGAGAGTATGTCATCATGGGTGATGCGGATGACAGCTATGATTTTCTTCATCTTATGCCTTTCCTTGATAAGCTTCGTGAAGGCTATGATCTTGTCATGGGTAATCGTTTTAAGGGAGGTATTGCCAAGGGCGCTATGCCGCCGCTTCACAGATACCTCGGTAATCCTGTGCTGTCATTTATAGGACGTCTGTTCTATAAGAGTGATATTGGTGATTTCCACTGCGGACTGCGCGGATATAAGAGGGATTCCATTATGAAGCTGGGACTTCAGACAATCGGTATGGAGTATGCCAGTGAGATGGTTGTAAAGGCTACACTCTATAAGCTCAAGATAACGGAGGTGCCGACAACACTCTCTCCTGATGGAAGAAGCAGGGCACCGCATCTTAGAAGCTTCCATGATGGCTGGAGACACCTCAAGTTCCTGCTTATGCACAGCCCGAGCTGGCTTTTCCTGTATCCGGGAATATTTTTTACGGCGCTTGGCGCGGTGCTTATGTGTATTCTTGCCGCTAACACAATAACAATCGGCGAGGTTGGATTTGACATAAATACACTTTTGTATACATCGGCTATGCTTATGATAGGTGTCAACCTTATCCTGTTCAATGCATTTACAAGGACCTATGCAAGGATGACAGGCTTTATACCTATGCCTGAGAATGAGAAAAAGAAGTTTTTTACTGTTGATAAAGGAATCTTTATCGGAGCGGTATTGTTTATAATCGGTCTTGTGCTCACGATAATGGCACTTGTGGGCTGGAACAGCAAGAATTTCGGCCAGCTTAATCCACAGGAGATGATGAGACTTACAATTCCTGCTGTGACATTCATGGTTACAGGTGTGCAGGTATTGTTCGGAAGCTTCTTCATCGGAATCCTTGAGATTAAGCATAAGTAGCAGTTATAAGAAGTGCTGAATTGTCATAAGGATGAGAAGGCACCCGTGAAATGGGGAATTTTATGAAAAAAGATTATTCGGATAAACACACTTTTGTAATCTGTGCATACAAGGAGAGCGCTTTTCTCGAGGAGTGTATAGAATCGCTTGAGGAGCAGACGGTTACAAGCACCATCATAATGGTGACTTCAACCCCCTGCGATTATATAAGCAATATGGCACAGAAGCATGGAATTGAACTCTATGTAAATGATGGTGAGACAGGCATAAGCGCAGACTGGAATTTCGGAATCAGCATGGCAAAGACGCAGTATGTCACTGTAGCGCATCAGGACGATGTCTACAGAAGGAATTACACCGTGGAATGTATGCATGCCATGGAGAATGACCGAAGACCGCTTATATTTTTTACGAACTACGAGGAACTTAGGAATGGTGAACCATGCCATAAGAATAAGCTTCTTACGGTAAAGAGACTTATGCTCTCGCCGCTTGGTATAGGAACTAAGGAACATAGGCTGTTCGCACATTCGGTTTTCGTAAGGAGAAGGATATTGTCCATGGGAAACCCGGTGTGCTGTCCGTCCGTCACATTTAACATGGAACTTATGCCTGAAAAGATATTCACTGTAGGAATGAAGAGCAATGTTGACTGGGAGGCGTGGGAGAAGCTCTCAAGGCTTAAGGGGGGATTTCTCTACGCGACCAGACCTCTGTGCTATCACCGTATTCATCAGGAATCAACTACCTCTGAGATAATTGCGGATAACGGCAGAACAGAGGAAGATTATCAAATGTATTGTAAATTTTGGCCAAAATGGATTGCAAGAATCCTATTACATTGGTATACTGATAGTCAGAAAAGTAATTCGTTATAATATTAACATACTTTTTAATATTGAATAGTTTAGGAGGAATTAGCTATGTCAATTCTTGTTACCGGTGGAGCAGGCTTTATCGGAAGCCATACTGTTGTAGAACTTATGAATGCAGGTTATGATGTTGTTATTGTGGATAACCTTGTCAATGCCAGCGAGAAATCAATCGAGAGGATTGAGCAGATTGTAGGAAAGAAAGTTAAGTTCTATAAGGTGGATATCAATGATAGAGATGGACTTAATGAAGTATTTGACAAGGAGCAGATTGACTCCTGTATACATTTTGCAGGACTCAAGGCAGTAGGAGAGTCCGTTGTTAAACCGCTTGAGTATTATTCGAACAATATTTCAGGCACACTTGTGCTTCTTGATGTTATGAGAAAGCACAATGTAAAGAACATAGTGTTCTCATCATCTGCTACCGTATACGGCAACCCTGCATTCATTCCTATCACGGAGGAGTGCCCTAAGGGACAGTGCACGAACCCTTACGGCTGGACGAAGTCCATGCTTGAGCAGATTTTATCCGACCTTTACAGAGCGGACAATGAGTGGAATGTTATTTTGCTCCGCTACTTTAACCCTATCGGCGCACATGAGAGCGGACTTATAGGAGAGAACCCTAATGGTATTCCTAACAACCTTATGCCGTACATTACACAGGTGGCTGTCGGAAGACTTAAGGAGTTATCGGTATTCGGCAACGATTATGACACACCGGATGGAACAGGTGTGAGAGATTACATCCATGTTGTTGACCTTGCGATAGGACATGTAAGGGCGATGGAGAAGATTAAGGAGAATCCGGGTCTTAAGATATATAACCTTGGAACAGGTAAGGGAAGCTCAGTTCTTGATATTGTGAAGGCTTTCGAGGCTGCCAACGGAATTAAGATTCCTTATGTTATCAAGGCAAGACGTGCGGGAGATATCGCTACATGTTATGCAGATGCCTCACTTGCCGAGAAGGAGCTTCACTGGAAGGCAGAGAGAGACTTAAAGAAGATGTGCGAGGATTCATGGAGATTCCAGAAGAATAATCCGAATGGTTACTAAAATTGTTGACTATATGAATAAGTACTGGTAGAATATATCGGTCGGTCAGACAGTACAATGAACAGATTTTTGGAGGATATATTAAAATATGAAAAAACTTGAAGATTATGTAAGAAGTATACCGGATTTCCCGGAGCCGGGAATCATTTTCCGTGACGTTACAAGTGTTCTTCAGGAAGCTGATGGACTTCAGCTTTCAATCAACGGTATCATGGATAAGCTTAAGGATGTTGACTTTGATGTTGTGGTAGGTCCTGAGTCGAGAGGCTTTATTTTCGGCGTTCCTGTTGCATACAACATGAAGAAGGCGTTCGTGCCTGTCCGCAAGAAGGGCAAGCTCCCATGTGAGACAGTTTCCATGGAGTATGACCTTGAGTACGGCAGTGCGGTTATTGAGATGCACAAGGATTCAATCAAGCCGGGTCAGAAGGTTGTCATTATTGATGACCTTATCGCTACAGGCGGTACGATTGAGGCCATTACCAAGCTTGTTGAGCAGCTTGGAGGCGAGGTTGTTAAGATTGTGTTCCTTATGGAACTCGCAGGACTTGACGGACGTAAGAAGCTTGCAAAATATGACGTTGAGTCAGTTATCCGTTACGAAGGAAAGTAATATTCTTTTTATTGATATAGGGCACCGTTGCCATATACAACGGTGCCCTATATTTTTTATAAAATATTTGCATTTTTATGTGAATAAATCTATAATGAAGAAATAAGCTTATATATAGAGGTGATTGCATGCCGGATGAAGTTATTTTACGAACAAAAACAAAGAGAAAAATAGATGAGGAGCCATTGTCATGTCCACCGGATTTTACAAGCCCGGACGAGCTGTATGAGGAGCTGAAAAAGGAAGTTTTAAAGTATCATCCTTCCACAGATTTATCGTTGATTGACAAGGCATATCAGGTAGCGAAGAAGGCACATGAAGGTCAGATGCGTAAGTCGGGAGAACCCTACATTATACATCCTATTTGTGTTGCAATCATCCTAGCACAGTTAGAGCTTGATAAGGAGACTATCGTTGCCGGCCTTCTCCATGATGTTGTCGAGGATACTGTTATGACATACGATGACATTGTAAGGGAATTCGGTGAGGAGATAGCTCTTTTGGTTGATGGCGTAACCAAGCTCACACAGCTCAACTATTCTGCGGATAAGATAGAGCTGCAGGCTGAGAACCTTCGAAAGATGTTCCTTGCGATGGCAAAGGATATAAGGGTTATACTGGTAAAGCTTGCGGACAGGCTTCACAACATGAGAACCCTGCAGTATCAGAAGCCTGAGAAGCAGAAGGAGAAGGCTAGGGAGACTATGGATATATATGCTCCTATAGCACAGCGTCTTGGTATATCCAAGATTAAGATTGAGCTTGATGACCTTTCACTTAAGTATCTCCAGCCGGAGGTTTACCAGAAGCTTGCGGATGAGATTGCTCTAAGCAAGGATGCAAGAGAGGCATTCGTAAGGGACATTATTGCTGAGGTTAAGGAGCATGTTGAGGCAGCAGGCATTGAGTGTGATATAGATGGACGTGTAAAACACTTCTTTAGTATATATAGAAAGATGGTCAATCAGGATAAGACACTTGACCAGATATATGACCTTTTTGCGGTCAGAATACTCGTTGAGACGGTGAAGGACTGCTATGCGGCTCTTGGAGTTATCCATGAGATATACAAGCCTATTCCGGGAAGATTCAAGGATTATATAGCCATGCCTAAGCCGAACATGTATCAGTCGCTTCATACAACACTGATAGCACCTAACGGACAGCCGTTTGAGATTCAGATTCGTACCTATGAGATGCACAGGACGGCTGAGTATGGTATTGCTGCGCATTGGAAATACAAGGAGAATATAGACGGAACCAAGAGCGGTGACAATGAGGAGGCTAAGCTTGCATGGCTCAGGCAGATACTTGAGTGGCAGCGCGATACGTCGGATAACAAGGAATTTTTAAGCCTTATAAAGAACGATATGAACCTATTCTCCGACAATGTGTACTGCTTTACACCTTCGGGAGACGTAAAGAATCTTCCGGCAGGCTCCACACCTGTCGATTTTGCCTACAGTATCCACAGCGCCGTCGGCAATAAGATGATTGGAGCGAGGGTCAACGGCAAGCTTGTCACAATAGATTATGTGTTAAAGAACGGTGACCGTGTGGAGATTATCACCTCCCAGAATTCGAAGGGGCCAAGCCGTGACTGGCTTAATATCGTAAAGAGCGCACAGGCTAAGACAAAGATTAACCAGTGGTTCAAGGCGGAGCTTAAGGAGGATAACATCCAGAAGGGCAAGGATCTTATTGCCACCTATTGCAAGACGAAGAATATACAGTTTTCAGATATATATAAGCCTGAATTTGTTGAAAAGGTGTTGTCCAAGTATGGCTTCCGCGACTGGGATTCGGTTGTTGCGGCTGTAGGTCACGGAGCCTTGAAGGAAGGACAGGTTGTCAATAAGCTTCAGGAGGAGTATGAGAAGAAGCACCGCAAGGAGATTACGGACGCGCAGGTTCTTGCACAGACACAGGCGGACGGTAAGGATAAGCCTGCGGCAGCAGAAAAATCCAAGAGCGGCATAGTTGTAAAGGGCATACATGACGTCGCTGTACGTTTCTCGAAGTGCTGTTCACCTGTGCCGGGCGATGAGATAGTGGGCTTTGTCACCAGAGGAAGAGGTGTGTCCATACACAGGACGGACTGCACCAATATAGTGAACCTTCCTGAGTCGGACAGGGCAAGGATAATCGACGCTGAATGGCAGGAGATGGCTTACAAGGAGACAGGTGAGAGCTATTCAACCGAGATTAAGATTTTTGCAAACAACAGGACAGGTCTGCTTGTCGATATTTCAAAAATCCTCACGGAGAATAAGATTGATGTCACAAGTATGAACTGTCGTACAAGCAAGCAGGGAACAGCTACGATTTCCATGTCATTTGATATAAAGGGACTTGAGCAGTTAAGACATCTTGTTGAGAAATTGAGAAACGTCGAGGGCGTACTCGATATCGAGAGGACGAATTCATGATAAGAATAGAAAATATTGTGTTGGGAATGTGCGCTACCAATTGTTACGCTGTTTTTGACGGCGGAGCAAGGACACCGGGTGGCTATGTTGATGATGGACAGCTTAAGGAGGCTGTGATTATCGACCCGGCTGCCGATGCAGCACGTATAGAAGCGATGATTGCGCGATATAATCTTAAGCCTGTGGCGGTGCTGCTGACACACGGTCATTTTGACCATATGTTAGCGGCGGACGCTGTGAGAAAGAGATACGGAATCAAGGTATATGCGGGCAATGAGGAGAGGCTTGTTATGAACAGCAGCTCCTCTAATCTGTCGCTGCCTTTTACAGGTGATGGGATGACATTTGAGGCGGACGAATACTTTAAGCCGGGTGAGGAGCTTGAGCTTGCCGGTTTCAGGATAGGAACAATATCGGTTCCGGGGCATACAATAGGTAGTGTATGCTATTATTTTGAAGAGCAGAAGGTTCTGTTTTCCGGTGATACACTGTTCGCAGGCTCGGTTGGGCGAAGTGATTTTCCTACAGGGAATGAAGGACAGCTTATCCGTGCGATTAAGTCCGGGCTGATGAGCCTTCCGGACGATGTAAAGGTATATCCGGGACATGGGGAGAGCACCACAATAGGCTACGAGCGTGTCAACAATCCTTTTATTCAGGGTTGAGATTGAAAATAAAAAAACTTGAGGTTATATATGATATTACTTGAATTTAATGATGCCGAACAGGAAAATGACTCCAGAGTTATGTTGAAGGCATTTTTTCCCGAGGCGAAGATAGTCACAAGTATACCGGAGAATGTTGATGAGGCTCCGGAGCTTTTTGTGCAGGTAAGGGTTATCAGACAGGAGATTGCAGGGCTTGATAATGCAGACTGTGACAGACTTATCAGAATATATTTTCATAGGGATTCCACGGACAGTTGGGATGAGTATGAGGATGAAGCACAGCAGATGGCATCCGGAAAGAAGGAAGCGCGAAACGTATTCAAAAGAATGATGTACGATATGTTAAAGAAGCTCACCGGAAGAGAACTGCCGTGGGGAACTCTCACAGGTGTAAGACCGACCAAGATAGTGTATACGCTTCTTGAGGAAGGCAAAAATGACCGTGAGATTAAGGATTACCTGAAAAAGGAATACTATGTAAGTGAAAAAAAGGGTGACCTTGCCATAAAGGTTGCATCCAATGAAAAAAGACTTCTTGAAAAGATTGACTATAATAATGGCTACAGCCTTTATGCGGGTATTCCGTTCTGTCCTACAACATGCCTGTATTGCTCGTTCACTTCATACCCGCTTGCGGTGTGGAAGGACAGAGTGGACACCTATGTTGAGGCGATGCTTAAGGAGATGGAGTTCACTTCAAGGCTTATGAAGGATAAGAAGTTAGATACCTTCTACATGGGCGGCGGTACTCCGACAACGCTTGAGCCTGAGCAGCTTGACAGGGTGCTCAGCTTTTTTGAGGAGCATTTTGACACATCGGGTCTTAAGGAATATACAATCGAGGCCGGCAGACCGGACAGCATAACAAGAGATAAGCTCATGGTTATGAAAAAACACGGCGTCGACCGTATCTCAATCAATCCGCAGACTATGAATGATGACACGCTTAAGCTTATCGGAAGACATCACACAGTCGAGCAGATAAAGGAGGCGTTCACGCTTGCGCGCGAATGTGGCTTTGACAATATCAATATGGACCTGATAATCGGACTTCCGGGTGAGACGAGAGAGCATATCGAGAGGACGATGAGAGAGGTTGCGCTCCTTGCTCCGGACAGCCTGACAGTACATTCTCTTGCAATCAAGAGGGCTGCAAGGCTTAATATATTCTGGGAAAAATATAAGGACTATGCGATGGTCAACACTGATGACATCATCAACATGACCGCAGACTGCGCAGCCGCTATGGGAATGGAACCATACTATCTGTATAGGCAGAAGAACATGGCAGGGAATTTTGAGAATGTTGGCTATTCCAAGCCGGGCAAGGAAGGAATATACAATATTCTGATAATGGAGGAGAAACAGACCATTATGGCGGTTGGAGCGGGAGCTTCGACGAAGGTTGTCTTTCCGGAGGAGAACCGCATAGAGCGTGTTGAGAATGTCAAGGATGTCACGACATATATAGAAAATATTGATGAAATGATAGACAGAAAGAGAAGATTTTTTTATGGTTGATGACTGGACGAAAACTATATTGGAGATCGACCTCATAGACGGAATAAAGCATGGTATGTGTGTGAGCAATCTCACATACCTGATTGCAAAAAAATTAGGTCTTGATGATGAAGAGTGCAATAATCTTGCCATTGCCGGAATGGTACATGACATAGGCAAGCTCAGGCTGTCATCATATCTCTATGGCAGAAATTCGAATGGAATGATAATAGAAGAAATCCGGTATATGAGAATGCATTCCAAGCTTGGTTATGATATTTTGAAGGAAAATGGCTATAACAATGCAATCTGCGAGGCTGTGCTGTATCACCATGAGAATTATGATGGTTCAGGCTATCCTGATAACCGCAAGGCTGAACAGATCCCGTTAGGGGCAAGGATAATGCACGTAGCAGACGCGTTTATTGCCCTTATATCGGAGCGCCCATATAGGGAAGCCTTTGATTTTGACAGTGCGATAGGGATTATGATTGAGGATGTCAAGGAGTTTGACATGCAGGTTTTCCTTGCGTTCATGGATGTCATACATGAGGATGGGGTGCTTGACAGGATTAAGCAGAGCCAGTCCTCAATAGATTACGATATGCAGGAATTTGATTCCTGATATGTATTTTTGAAGAAATAAATCGGTTTATTGTGATTAATCTGGAATTGGTGCATGTATACTGAAAAATTGCACTGGTTTTATAAATATTTTGTTTAAAATTAATGTAAAATGTTTTCGAAACAATTGCAAAATCTTTATTTCTATAGTAAAATTTAATAATAAAAAGTACATCGGAAAAGAGGATGATGCTAATGGGTATGAAGGGAAAAAATAATAAAAAGAAACTAGTCACCAATGCAAAGGTAATTTATGATGATGTCAAGGTTAAGGCGGATTCACTTGCAGGGGAGATGGGAGAGAATGTAAGAAAGCATGCCGACAAGGCAAGGGCCGAAGCGAGTGAGGATGTAAAGGCACTTAAGGGCAGACGCAGCGACAGAAAGAAGATACGCCTGTTTTCAGGTATACGCTTTAAGATTACTGTCGCGTTTATCGTGCCGGTAGTTCTTATGATTGGCTTGGGAGTCATTTCATATAACCGATCTGCAAATGCGCTCACCTCGAATTATGAGTCATCTTCGAAGTCAACATTGGATACGGCAGCAAGTTACATGAATCTGATCATTGAGACGATTCGTACAACATCTTATGATATATCGGTATCCACAATAGCCAGAGAGTATTATGGCCAGACGTATGCTAAGGATGCATATAAGGAGAGTACGGTTTTCAGTACACTCAGAACCGAGATTGAATCTCGAAAGATTGCCAACAAGTACATACGAAATATTGCATTTGTAGCCAACTACGGCAATGCTATTTCTACCGCTTTATCATATCTGGATGATTCGGTTTATGACAATGTAAGAAAGCTTGACTGTTCCAAGAAGACAGACAAGGAAGATTTTATATGGCTTGGAAATCATACCGAGCTTGATGAGTATATAGGCACTTCAAGATATGCTTTCGGTATTATGAGAAAGGCATATAATATGATGTTCAGGCAGGTTGGATATATAATTGTCGATGTCGATTATGATGAGATTGCCAACCATCTTGCCTCGATAAATATGGGTGAAAATGCAATACTTGCCCTTATAACACCGGACGGAAGAGAGATATCTTATAAAAATATACCGGTCAGTGATGATGCGGAGGGTCAGGTTAATGATTCTCTCGATACAGAGTATATTGTTAACAGCGAGCTGTATGATAAGATATTAGCTTCGGAGGAGAATGACGGAAGTGAATATGTAGAGTATAATGGGGAGAAATACCTCCTGCTCTACAATAAGCTTGAGGCACAGGGCTTTATGATGGTATCGCTTGTACCTGAGTCATACATAATTGCAGATGCTAATGAGACTGCAAGACTTACAGCCGCAGCTGTAGCTGTCACCGCACTTATTGTAATAGTTATAGGATTTATTTTATCAACAAGCATGGGAACAACAATCCGCAAGATTATGAACGGACTTGAGAAGGCATCTACAGGAGATCTCACTGTTGATATTCATACAAGACGTAAGGATGAGTTCATGATACTCTGTGAGAGTACCAACCAGATGCTTGGAAATATCAGAGCACTGATCGACAAGGCGGATACAGTCGCTAAGGCATTGGGAAAAGCCTCTGAGAGTGTCGGAGGCAATTCAGGAATCCTTCTTGAGGAGACTAAGTCAATCACCACATCGATTTCTGATGTGGAGCAGGGTATTGTAATGCAGGCACATGATGCTGAGAACTGTCTTACAAGAATGGATGACTTATCCAAGAAGATTGGTGTTGTATCCGAAAATACAGGAAAGATTGCAAATATCGCAGATGTGACTAAGTCAACCGTATCGGATGGACTTGCGACAATAGATGCTCTGAAGGATAAGATGAAGGCAACAACTCAGGTAACATCTGAGGTTATTTCCAATATTGAGGATCTTGAGAAGGCTTCACAGTCTATTGCCAATATTGTCGGTGCAATCAATGATATTGCCGATGAGACCAGTCTCCTTTCACTCAATGCCTCAATAGAGGCAGCAAGAGCCGGAGACGCAGGAAGAGGTTTTGCTGTAGTTGCGGAATCTATCAGAAAGCTTGCAGAGCAGTCGCTTAATTCCGTAAATGAGATTAGAAATATCGTTGGAAAGATTCAGAAGCAGACGGTTGATACAGTAGAGGTTGCAAAGCAGGCCGAGTTAATTGTAAATTCACAGGAAGAAGCACTCAAGGCTACTATAGAAGTGTTCCATGATATAGATAAGCATGTATCGGGACTTGCAGAGAATCTGTTACAGATTTCCGCAGGTATTGATGATATGGATGTTGCAAAGAAGGATACTCTTGCAGCCATAGAGAGTATATCGGCTGTTGCGGAGGAGACAGCATCAGCGGCTACTGAGGTTAACGAGGCAGCCGGTCGCCAGTTAGAGGCTGTAAAGAAACTTAATAATGAGTCCGAGGAGTTGATTAGCCGTTCTGAGGACCTTGTTGAGGCAATAAATAAATTTACAATTTAACGGAGGCAGGAATATGTATTCATTTGAAGAAGTTAAAGAATTTGATCCCGAGATTGCTGCTGCGATTTCGGATGAGCTTGGAAGACAGAGAGATCACATTGAACTTATCGCTTCTGAGAACTTTGTGAGCAAAGCGGTCATGGCGGCTATGGGGAGCCCTTTGACCAATAAGTATGCCGAAGGATATCCGGGAAAGAGATACTACGGCGGCTGCCAGTATGTAGATGTTGTGGAGAATCTCGCAATTGAGAGAGCCAAGAAGCTGTTCGGCTGCGATTATGTCAATGTACAGCCACATTCAGGTGCGCAGGCTAATCTTGCGGTATTTTTCGCAATTGTTAAGCCTGGCGATACGGTTATGGGTATGAGTCTTGCCGATGGTGGACATCTTACACATGGAAGTCCGGTCAACATTTCAGGAAAATACTTTAACATTGTTCCTTACGGAGTTAATTCGGATGGATACATAGACTATGATAATGTACTTGCAATAGCTAAGGAATGCCGTCCTAAGCTTATCGTTGCGGGTGCGAGCGCTTATGCTAGAGCAATAGATTTCAAGAAGTTCCGTGAGATAGCAGATGAGGTCGGTGCAGTCCTTATGGTTGATATGGCACATATCGCAGGACTTGTCGCAGCAGGACTTCACATGAGCCCTATCCCTTATGCGGATGTTGTTACAACAACAACCCATAAGACACTCAGGGGACCTAGAGGCGGAATGATTCTCTGCAATCAGGAGGCTGCTGATAAGTTCAACTTTAACAAGGCTATTTTCCCCGGTATTCAGGGAGGACCTCTTATGCATGTTATTGCCGGCAAGGCTGTATGCTTCAAGGAAGCACTTGACCCAAGCTTCAAGGTGTACGCCCAGAATATCGTTGACAATGCGCAGGCTCTTGCCAAGGGACTTATGGACAGAGGCTTTGACCTTGTATCGGGTGGAACAGACAATCACCTTATGCTTGTGAACCTTATAAGCAAGGGCGTTACAGGAAAGGCGACAGAGAAGCTTCTTGATTCTGTTAATATCACATGTAACAAGAATGCCATTCCTAATGACCCGGCTTCACCATTTGTCACAAGTGGTATCAGACTTGGTACACCTGCTGTCACAACAAGAGGTTTCAAGGCAGAGGACATGGATACTGTTGCAGAGGCAATTTCGCTTGCAATAGCTGATCCTGAGGCTAATAGGGAAGAGGCTATGCGCCTTGTGAAGGGACTTACAGATAAGTATCCTTTATACTAAGCTGTTGGGCTATAAGACAGTCAGAAAATATTAAAAATGAATCCGGGACATCTATATGGTGCCCCGGATTTTTTGGTCATGTGTAAGCTGTACATGCATGACATGATTTTATAGCGAATTAAGGTGTTTTTAGAAGTCTCAGAGCATCGGGAAATGCCGGACGCTTGTTCGTGGCACACAGCATTTTCTCATATATCAGACCTACAATGAACCATACGGGAGCATAATCTAAGCGTATAATTCCTTTATAGTTCAAGGCAGCATCGGAATAGTCCCATGGACAGGCATTGCGTTTTTTCAGAAAGCTGCCACTGATAAATTCGGTGAGAAAAATGCAGATTGCATAGACACAGCCGCGCACGAAAAAGTTGGCTTTTTTGATCAGTCTGTGTATGGGCGGTATGATAATTGCACTTCCGTATATGGGAAACATGTGCAGTGAACTCTGTCCCATCAGCTTTTTGTCATGTTTAAATAAAGAGCCAAGACCTGTCCAGAACACTTCGAAGCACCAGCCGAGACTGCCACAGAATATGAATTGTTTAATCATTCGATTACCTCGCAGGAGAAACATTATTCAAGCTTGATTTTATATCTTGATGGATATATTATTTACTATATCAAAAAAGAATATGCAGAATAATTAGCGGAGATGGAGAAAAGACATGCCTGAATCAATTGTTACATTAAAAAAGGGAGAAGGAAGAGAGTTCGGACAGGGAGGTCCGTGGATATACGATAATGAGATAGACACTATTGTAGGAACCTTTAAGAACGGGGATATAGTTGCAGTACATGCATTTAACGGATATATGCTTGGCAGAGGTTATATCAACCAGAATTCTAAAATCAGAATAAGAATGATGACGAGAAATGCCGACCAGCTTATAGATGATGAGTTTATATATAACAGGGTCAAGGCGGCATGGGATTACCGCAAGGACACAGTGGATACCTCATCCTGCCGTGTTATATTCGGTGAGGCGGATTTCCTGCCGGGAATTGTCGTGGATAAGTATGAGGATGTACTTGTAGTTCAGGCTCTCACACTTGGTATAGAGCGCTTTAAGGAAAAGATAGTAGATGACCTGAAGGAGATTTTGAAGGCGGACGGAATAGCTATACGAGGTGTATACGAGAGAAGTGACGCAAGGGAGCGCGAGAAGGAAGGACTTAAGACCGTAAAGGGTTTCATAGGTGATGAGTTCGATACCAATGTTGAGATTGTGGAGAACGGTGTGCACTATATGGTGGATGTTGTGAATGGCCAGAAGACAGGGTTTTTCTTAGACCAGAAGTACAACAGACTTGCAATACAGAGACTATGTAAGGGAAAGAGGGTCTTAGACTGCTTTACCCACATGGGAACATTTGCGCTCAATGCAGGGATTGCCGGAGCAGCGGACGTCACGGGACTTGATATATCTGAGTATGCGATACAGCAGGCGGAAGCCAACGCAAAGCTTAATGGACTTGATGGGACTGTGCATTTTAAGTGTGCTAATGTACTTGATGAGCTTCCGCGCCTTGCCGCAGAGGGTGAGAAGTATGATGTTGTGATACTTGACCCACCTGCTTTTACTAAATCGCGTGAGGCAACAAAGAATGCGATAAAGGGCTACAGGGAAATTAATATGAAGGGTCTGAGGCTTGTTAAGGACGGAGGATACCTTGCAACCTGCTCATGCTCACATTTTATGACACAGGAGCTATTTACTAAGACAATCAAGGAGGCGGCGCAGAGCGTCCATAAGCGTCTAAGACAGGTGGAATTCCGCACACAGGGACCGGATCATCCGATACTGTGGGCTGCTAATGAGTCATACTATCTTAAGTTTATAATCTTTCAGGTTGTCGATGAACATTAGAGCTTATCAGCGGACGCTGGACGTTCGCCATTGAAAACAGAGAACGGATTCTATATGAAACGAGGTATAATAAGCAATGAAACAGCATGAGGCAAAAAGAAGTTCATTTTCCGGTAAGATAGGATTTGTCCTCTCGGCAGCGGGCGCTTCTGTAGGCTTGGGAAATATATGGAGATTCCCATATCTGGCGGCAAAGTATGGCGGAGGAATTTTCCTTGTAATATATATTATTCTGGCATTGACATTTGGCTATACAATGATAATAGCTGAGACGGCTTTAGGACGAATGACACGGAAAAGTCCTGTGGGGGCGTATGCTTCCTTTGGAAAGTCTAAATGGGCTATGGCGGGAGGATGGATAAATGCGATTATTCCAATCCTGATAGTGCCGTATTATTCGGTAATCGGCGGATGGGTCATAAAATATCTTGTAGGATATGTCACAGGACAGACACAGGCTTTAGCAGCTGATGGATACTTTTCTGAATTTATTTCTGCAGGTGCTTCAACGGAGATTTATTTTGTCATATTTGCCATGATAGTTCTGGTCATTATTTTTGCCGGTGTGCGCAACGGAATTGAGCGTGTCTCAAAATTTATGATGCCGATTCTGGTAATATTATCGTTGATAATTACAGTATATTCAGTGACAAGACCCGGGGCATTGGCTGGTGTAAAATATTTTCTGGTGCCTAATGTAAGCAATTTTTCATGGATGACGGTTGTCACAGCTATGGGACAGATGTTTTATTCGCTCTCAATCGCGATGGGTATTCTGATTACATTCGGTTCATACATGAAAAAGGAGAATTCAATCGAGGAATCGACAAAGCAGGTTGAGATTTTTGATACAGCGATTGCCATGATGGCTGGACTTATGATTATTCCGGCTGTATTTGCGTTTTCAGGTGGGGATGCCAAGACACTTCAAGCCGGACCGGCACTTATGTTTATCACCATTCCAAAGGTTTTTGCAAGTATGGGTTTTGGAACCTTTGCCGGAGTTATGTTTTTCCTGCTGGTTCTCTTTGCCGCACTTACCAGTTCAATCGCGTTGACGGAAAGCGCAGTTTCTACATTTGAGGATGAATTTGGGTGGAACAGAAAGAAATCTACCGTTATTATCGGTGCGATTATGATAGGACTTGGAAGCTTGTCCGCTCTTGGGTACGGACCCCTTGCCAATGTAAAGATAATTGGCATGCAGTTTCTGGATTTTTTTGATTTCCTCACAAATACCGTTATGATGCCAATTGCCGCTATAGCAACGTGCCTGTTCGTTTCGAGGGTTGTCGGAGTGGAGCGCATTGAGGAAGAGGTGACCTACGGTGGAGGGACATTCCGCAGAAAGAAGATATTCTGTTTTATGATTAAATATCTGTGCCCGATTTTTGCGGCGTTAATTTTGTTAAGTTCAATCGCGAATGCGTTTGGGTGGATTTCGATGTGAGGCTATCGTATGAGTAAAATGACTAAGATACTGCTCATAATTATGGCAGTTTCACTTGTGCCGCTTGGCATGCTTGGCGCGATGCTGTATTTCGGAGGCACGGCTGATTCGCCGGTGGGTGGCACAATAGATTTAGGTAAGGTCACAGATACAGCAAGTGGTGGGACATACACCGGTGGCAGTGACAGCACAACAGATGGCAACATATCAGATGGTGCAGTTGACGGAGGCAGTGCGGGAGAGGATGTCGCACAGACTACAGATGACACCGATTACAGCAGCTTCTATGTATCAGAGCTTCCTAACAGTGTGTGGAAAAATATGCAGGGCAAGAGCTATAAGGAGGGCTGTCCTGTTGAGCGGAAAGACCTGCGCTATGTCCATGTCATGTATGTGGACTTCGCGGGGAGAAGCTGTGAGGGCGAGCTTATTGTCAACAAGCTCATTGCGGATGACATACTTGATATATTTAAGCAGCTTTACAAGGCGCAGTACCCTATTGAGAAGATAGCGCTAATCGATGAGTATGATGGCGATGATGAGCTGTCGATGAGCGATAATAATACTTCTGCGTTCAATTTCAGAACGATAGCCGGAACGGATATTGTGTCTGAGCATGGCATGGGGCTGGCGGTGGACATTAACCCATTCTACAACCCGCAGGTCAAGGAGACAGGAAACGGTGTAGCAGTGAGCCCGGAGGATGCCATAAGCTATGCGGACAGAAGTGTGGATTTTCTGTATAAGATAGACCATGAGGACCTATGCTACAGGCTGTTCACGGAGCATGGCTTTGAGTGGGGCGGCGACTGGGATACGAGCAAGGACTACCAGCATTTTGAGTATGTAACACAATAAAATTTTTTACGATAAACAGGGATACAGCATTATGTGACATGTAGAAGGATTAGCAGTATAAGCATTAAGGAGTATGCAGAAAGACTGGCAATGTCAAGCATGAAGAGACACGCAGGATGATAGTAATATCGGTATGCGTTAGACAGGAGGTATGCTATGGACAGTACGAATGAGTATTACAGAATGTTAAATGCACTTTCGAAGATATACATATCCATTTACACTTTTGATTTGAAGAAGGACATTGCGTATCCTTTTAAATCGAATGAATATATTGATATGTGGTCAAAGGATATTGAGGGGGCGCAGAACAAGACCTACAATGCTATGAGAAACCTGACTGAGGAAAAGCAGGTCGATATGATGCTGGAGTTTGTCAATCTGTCCACTCTTGATGAGAGAATGAAGGGGAAAAGCGATATTGCGATTGTCTTTAAGGGAAAGATTAACGGCTGGTGCAGGGCAAGATTTATTGCAATCGACTATGACGAGGACGGAAGCCTGCATAATGTTGTATATGCGGTCGAATGTATTGATGAGGAGAAGCGAAAGGAAAACTATCTCATGTATCTCTCGCAGACAGACCTTATGACAAGCCTTTATAACAGAGGCTACGGTGAGCAGAGCATAAAGGAGCTTCTCATTAAAGAGAAAAAAGGGCTGTTCTGTCTGTTCGATGTGGATAAATTCAAGAGTGTGAATGATAAATACGGACATGATATAGGCGATAAAGTACTGATTGCTATTGCCGCCGCGATGAAGAAGGCACAGCGCGAGGATGATATATCCATGCGCCTCGGCGGGGATGAGTTCGCGATGTATTTCCGCAACATAGACACAGATGAGGATGCCAAGCTTGTCATAGAGAGGTTGTTTGCAGAGATAGAGAAAATATATGTTGAGCCGATGGAGGAGCAGATACATATAAGTCTTGGTGCTGCTTTTTATAAGAAGGACATGAATTTTGATATGCTGTATAAGATAGCGGATGTCGGTGTGTATGAGAGCAAAAAGACCTTTGGCAACAGGATGACCATTGTTGAGAATGACATTATATGATAGCCGGCGCACATGTATATTAAAAGATGATGATATGATTCAACGGTGCAAGGCACAATAAGGAGCAAAATGTACACAAAACAGGAACTTGCAGAACAATTGAGAGCGATGGGGCTGCATGGCGATGAGACCATACTTATACATTCATCGATGAAAGCCATAGGACAGGTGGAGGGCGGCGCGGACACGGTGCTTGACGCGTGGAGTGAATTTTTTGCGGAGGGGCTTCTGCTTCTTCCGACGCACACATGGAAAACGGTGAACGAGAGTAACCCTGTATATGACCCGGAGGCGACACCTTCCTGCGTGGGTATTCTCACGAATATGTTTATGAAAAGACAGGGAGTTGTGCGCTCACTTCACCCAACACACAGTCTGGCAGGGCTTGGGCGCGGTGCAGCAGATTACCTACGAGGAGAGGAGCTTTGCAATACGCCCTGTACGCCGGGAGGCTGCTATGACAGACTGAAGGACTGCGGCGGAAGGATACTCCTTGTCGGTGTCGGGCATGAGAGAAACACATATATTCACAGTGTTGAGGAGGTGCTCAATGTGCCTAACCGGCTGTCGGACAAGCCTATGGAGCTTAAGATAGCGATGCCGGACGGAAGTCTCAGAAAGGTGTATGTCCGCAGGCACTACAACGCCACACAGCCGCATATATCGGAGGATTTCGTGAAGCTGAATCAGGCGTTCCTTGAGTGTGGCGCGGCAGTACAGGCGAAATTCGGTGATGCGGATTGCCTTCTGTGTGACGCGAAACGGATTTTTGAGGTGGTAAGGCATGTGCTTGCACCGGACCCGGAGTGCATTGTGACCAGCAAGAGCATTGCACCGGAGAGGTGGAGGGATATCACATAAAGAGAATGGAACCGGATATGGTTATTAGGACGTTGGAGTGCAATCCTGCGTCCTTTTTAGATATTTAAGATTCGGGTGTCAAAACATGCCACATATACTTAGCTGTGTATAACGTATTATGTTTATGCATATCACGACTTTTGGGAGAAGCTTAGATGTTCTTAGAACTCTGCTATTTACCTAGCCAAAAGCAGCATGGAGGCTGCTTTAGAAGCAATGCATACATGGATGTATGCTTTGCTTCGGTGGCGAACGTATAGAATACCTTTATCAGAGTTCTTAGAACATCTTGCTTCGGACAATGGAGCTGATATGCATAAACATAATACGTTATACACTCAAAAATTAAATCAGCATGTTTTTACACCCGAAGCAATTAAATAAAATCCTGCATTATTGTTTGGAAATTAAATTGACATTTAAAAGATTGTTAGATAAAATAATTGAGACGGAGTGTATCAAAATGGAAAGAACCACGCAAAAGACAACAAAACGATTGGAGAAGGAGAACGCCAGGAACCGGAAGATTATTGACACGGCATTTCAGATTTTTGTGGAGAGAAAGATTGAGCCGGTCAGTATGGGTGAGATAGCCGAAGCGGCTGGAATCGGGCGCGCGACTTTGTTCCGCTGTTATTCAAGCAAGCTGGAGCTTGTCATAGCGGTGTGTGCCGCGAAATGGAAGGAATACTTGGATGAGTTGGACGCGAAACGTCCGATATCATCTATCGGAGACATACCTGCGATAGACAGATTTGTGTTTACATTGGACAGCTACATAGACATGTATAAACGCCATAAGGATTTGTTGCAGTATAATGATAATTTTAACCATTATGTGACGCATGAATGTGCGGCGCAGGAACAACTGGTCGATTTCAACCGTTCACTTTACTCAGCAAACACGAGATTTCATCTGATGTATGAGAAGGCTAAGGAGGATGGGACATTCCGCACGGACATCCCGGAGGATATATTCTTCCGTGTGACATTACATTCCATGATGGCTGCCTGCGCGCATTATGCAGGTGATTTTATCTGGGGAGCGAAAGACAATAAGGATTACACAGCGGAGCTGATTCTGCTGAAGGAAATGATTGTAAACTTTGCAAAGGGTTAGAAGGAGAAGGATAATATGAGGATGAGCAGATTGGGAAAAAGGGTTAAACAAGGTGCGGCACTGCTTATGGCAGGACTTATGATGTTTTCGGCGGTTGATTTATCGGCGGTGGAGGTAAAGGCGGAAGAAAATACGGCGGAAAGCACAGAAGAAAACACGGCTGTAAAGATGGCTGAGAATGCTCCGGAAGATATGTGGATGAGTGGTATTGATATTATCTCTGATGGAGAACTGCAGGATGACGGAATTGCAGACAATGAGAGTACAATATATCAGGGAACCAATTGGTATTATGACAGTATAAAGAATCAGCTTGTACTTGAAGGAGCGTACATTTCCGATTTTTTTTGCCTTGAAGGTGACCTTACAATTCTGTTATTCGGGGAAAACAGTTTTAACAGAGTGTTAGCATTTGCTTCTGAGACAAGTGGTAAGGAACACACATTAGAGCTGAAAGGTGGAGATAATACCGGAAGGCTGAATAGTGACAGCGATATCGCAGCAGGAGCCAATGTTCCGCAGAACCTAAATATTATGGGCATAACAATTGAAATGGCTGGTAAAATTGGTTGTGCAGGTAATTTAAAGCTTGAGAATAGCCGCGCAGTAACTACTCAAATTGATTGCGGAGGCAGCTTAAGGATTGGGAACAGCCATGTTATAGTCAATAATGATAAGGATTGTGCCATTTCGTGCGACGATATTGCCATAATAGACAGCTATGTTGAAGCAAAAACCAGTAATATGGGGATGAAGCCAATTTACACAAATCAGAAAATAAATGTATCGGACAGCCAGATTGTGGCGTGCGTCGTTTCGGATTTTGAAAAGGATGCCCTAGGGGACGGGGATTTCACCAACTCTGTCATCACTAAGCAATGGTTTGACAGAGCTCTCAATGCTGTCGTGACAAAGACATACGTGTATGGCACAGCCATGTTAAGAGAAGCTTTAACGATTGCAAGCGGCGAGAGCATTGATTTCAGGGACGGTGCAAGCATTACCAACCTTGAGAAACTCACTGTGGAAGATGGTGCTGCAATTCTGGTGGACGGAGTAGAACATATACATAATACGGATGGTGCTGTCAAGTATACATGGAAGGATGGCGGTGAGCACACGAAGGAGAATGTGTGTCTTGATTGTCCTGTCGGCTACACATGGGAGCCACAGACAGAGGCACATCACTATAATGAGCAGGGCTTTTGTACAGAATGTGGCGCTTACCAGCCGGCTGTGCTCACAACAGACAAGTATGACGTCAACTACGATGACATGAAGGAGAGTGTATATGAAATCTCCAATGCCGGACAGCTATACTGGTTTGCCGGGCTTGTGAATGGCACACTTCCGGGGGTGGGGCAGGACACATCAGCCAATGCAGTCCTGACTGATGATATCACGCTCAATGAAAATGTTACGGTTGACGGAAAGCCTGCAGAGGATACAAGCGGATTCCGTAGCTGGACACCTATTGGAAGTGAGGCTTCTCCGTATGAGGGTATATTTGATGGCACTAATCATGTCATAAATGGTCTGCTTTGCAACGATACTTCAATGAGCTGTGCCGCATTTGTCGGATATTTAAAACATTCACATGTTAGAAACCTTACACTGAAGGATTGTTGGATAAGCGGCTCAACGATGGCAGCCGGAATCTGCGGAAAGAACGATGGAATAATCAGTAATTGCTATGTGGACGGCATTATCACGGCACAGAATGATATAGCAGGCGGAGTCTGCGGCTTAAATAATTTTGGTTCAATTGTAAATTGTTATAATGCAGCCACTGTAGCGGCAGAAAGCCTTGCAGGAGGAATATGTGGTTCAAATCCAACAGGCGGAGGCAGGGTATCGTATTGTATGAATATCGGAAATGTGACTGCAAAGAGTGCCCAAGGACCAATCTGCGGTTATAATAAGGATTGGATTACAGTTGGATTCTGTTATTACCTTTCCGATACTGAAATTGACAATATTTCCGGCACAACCGCAAAGAACGCCGATGAATTTGCGAGCGGAGAGGTGGCATATCTTTTACAGGATATACAGTCAAAGGTAGGCATATTCTGGGGACAAACAATCGGCACGGACAGCTATCCGGTATTAGGCGGCAGGAGAGTGTATAAGAACAGCGAATACGATAGCTGTGATGAAAATGGAAATGTAGTCGCTGTATTTTACTCAAATGAACAGAAGAATAAATATACGCACACATTGGTCGAAATACCGGCGGTCGGACATTGCACAGAGCCGGGAACGGATACATATTGGGAGTGCAGTGAGTGCGGTAAGATGTTCGGAGATGAGAACGGTAATGATGAAATCACCACCGTTCCTGTGATGGCTGCATTAGGCCATGACTATGGGCTCAGCGTGGAGACATCTGAGGATGGAACGGTAAGCTCAGTGGTATTTACCTGTAAAAGGGAGGGCTGTGAGGATGGAGATACTGGACATCGCGAAAGTATCACAATCACGGCGCCGGATAAGGCGGGCTTGATTTTTGACGGAAATGCTAAGGAAGCGGCGGTAACCTCTTCACAGAATGTACCTGAAAATATTCCGGAGATTGTCTATGCGGGCGGTAAGCTTGCAGACGGCAAGCCGGTAAATGCGGGAGTATATACAGCTTCCATCACCGTAGGGCAGGGAGAGGAAGCAGTTACGGCAACGGTAACTTATGAAATAGGACAGGCAACACCGGAAATCGGGTATGTGTCAGTGAACATATTGAGCGATACCTTGGACGTAAATGAGGTAAAATTAAACCGCACAGATACTACAATGGCAGGCACCTTGAAATTGAAGGACAATACAGCGCTTGCCTATGGCTCACATGTGTATACTTATGTTTTTATACCGGATGACAGCAATTATAGGGAAATAGAGGACACTATAACCATCACGGTAATGGATACCATTGCCCCGACAGCCTCCTACAAGCTCGGCACCGACGAGTGGAGAAAGTTCATCAATTCCATTACGCTTGGCAGATTGTACAAGGACTATGAGACCGTGGAAATCACATACAGCGACAAGGCGCCGGACGGAGTGACGGACGGAAGCGGAGTTGCGCGTAAGCAGTATTATGTGTCGGACAAAGTGATTGAGAATCCGGAAAGCACCATCACCGACAATATGTGGAAGGATTACACAGAAAAGTTTTATCTTGACGCGGCGGGAACCTATTTCATCTATGTGAGGGTGGTTGATTATGTCGGAAATGTGGCAATCCTTAACAGTGAGGGCGTAGGAATCTATGCGGACGGCAATATAAATCCGTCAAGCACAGAATACAGCTATAAGGAAAACAAGGACTGTGGATTCGATGTTGCACTGAACGGAAATACCTTTAACAGACTTACCGATGGGGAAGGAAACAGCATAGCGCCGGAGGTCTATACACTTGACGCAGACGGAAAGCTCACATTGAGGGCAGAATACCTGGATACGCTCACACCGGGAAGCTATACATACAATCTGTATATGAACCCGCAGGGCGTGGAGACGGATAAGGTTGAGCTTGTCTATATATTCACGGTGAATGTCGATAAGGCAGAGCTTACGGTGACAGGTGCAACAGCCGTGGACAGGCTGTATGACGGCGCCTCAGATAAAGTGGATATCTCCGCTGTTGCCATATCAGGCGTGAGAGCGGGGGAGGATGTATTTGTCGACACAACAGGTTTACAGGGAACACTGGAAAATGCGGGTGCGGGAAGCTATTTAGATGTGCTCCTGCCACAGCTTACCCTTACAGGAGCCGCTTCGGCGAACTACAAGCTTGTTCAGCCGGAGGGAAAGGTGCCATTATCAGTCAAGGTGACAATCGGCAAGGCACCTGCCGCACCTAATATGCCGGGCACCACGATGAATGTGCCGAACAGGACGAAGAATGTAGGTGAAATCGCCATTCCGGAGAACTGGGTATGGCAGGAGGCTTATAAGGACACACTCCTTGAGGTAGAGCAGACGGTGAAGGCGGTTGCTGTCTATGCCGGTGCGGATAAGGGAAACTATGAGACGGAGAGCGTTGAGATAGCCATTACGCGTTCTTCCTGCGACCACAGCTATACCTCAAAGGTGACCAAGGAGCCGACAACGGAGGAAGTCGGTGAGAGAACCTATACCTGCACGCTCTGTGGTTATACCTATACGGAGACCATCGCGAAGCTGCCGGACAGCGGTAGTGGTGATACGGATAAGGATAACACCGATAAGGACAATACAGGTAATGGTGGCAGTGACAGCGGCAAGCCGTTTATAGTGGGGGACAGCAGTAAGTACGGCTGGGAGACAATCACAGAGCAGGTTGAAGCCGCACAGACAGGAGCTACGATAACTGTTGATATGAACGGAACAACAACAGTGTCATCTGATTTGTTGGAGCAGATTAAGGGAAAAGATATCAATATAGTGTTTGATATGGGTAACGGAATCGGATGGACTGTGAGCGGAAAGGATGTAACGGAAATCAAGGGCGATATCAATATCGGTGTTACAGTCGGAGCGGAAGCGGGAAAGACCATTCCGATAGATATAATCAACAGCATAACAGGTGAGCGCACATCAATCAATCTCACGCTGGCATATAGCGGTGAGTTCGGATTTACCGCCACCTTGACAGTGAATGTGAAGGCGGAAAATGCCGGCTATTATGCAAATCTGTTTTACTACAATCAGGACAGCAATAAGCTTGATTTCGTGTGTGCCGGGCAGATTGACAAGTCCGGAAATGTAGAGCTCACATTCACACACGCTTCCGATTACACTATCGTAATCGCCGATATCGTGCTGAATGGGAAGAACACAGACACCAATCCGGACATCGAAAACCCTGAGCCGACGAATCCTGAGCCTACGGAGACTGAAACGGCTGACTCTGAGCCGGGCTCACAGCCGAATATTGAAGCACCTATGACGGGCGATATTGCATTGCAGAATATATGGCTTATACTGCTTGGTTCGGTGGCGATTGTTATAGGGGCAGGAATTATGTATATCAAAAAAAGAGGTAAAGCGGAGTAGAGTTTTGTGAATCTGATACAGCATAGTGATACAGTACAGTGATATAGTACAACATGTAAAAGCGGTGGCGGGATGTTTGCCATCGCTTTTATAATGACAAAAATGTGATAGTATATCACATTTTCTTGACTTAAAATGTGGAAAAGACTTATACTATATATAAGGATTTGTATATAATTGCTCTGTTTAATTGCAGTCTATGCAATTTTACAGGCAGTATCAGCGGATGTGTGTTGGAGGTGTAATCGTGAAGCGCAGAATAGAGGATGGCTTATTGAGCTGGAAAAATCAAAAGAACAGAAAGCCGCTTATAGTATATGGTGCAAGACAGGTAGGAAAAACATATTCCATAATAAGCTTTGGAAAGAAGAATTATGCGGACTATGCGTATTTTAATTTTGGGGCGAACGGTGAACTTAAGAGCATTTTTGACAGGAATCTTGAGCCGAAGAGAATTGTCTTAGAGCTTGGAGCGGTCTTAGGGAAGGTTATCACAGAGCATACACTGATTATTTTTGATGAGATACAGGCGGCCCCTAAGGCACTCACCTCATTGAAATATTTCTGCGAACAGGCACCGGAATATCATATTATTGCGGCTGGAAGCCTGCTTGGAGTTGCACTTGAGAGGGAGAACTGTTCTTTTCCGGTGGGCAAGGTAAATTCTATCAATATGCATCCTATGGATTTTTATGAATTTCTTCTTGCAACCGGAAATGAAGTGCTGGCGGATATGATTGAGGCAGGGTACAGGGAGGACAGCCCATTGAGTGAGAACCTGCACAGCAGGGCGCTTGAGCTGTACCGCTCATATCTTGTTGTCGGTGGAATGCCGGAGGTTGTGAAGGAATTTATCGAGACGGACGATTACAGGATGGTGAGAGTAAAACAGGCTGAGATTATAAATAATTATACGGCGGATATGGCAAAATACGCCACAAAGAATGAGGCAATAAAGCATGTCGCGACATATAACAGCATACCTTCACAGCTTGCGAGGGAAAATAAAAAATTTCAGTATAAGCTGATTGGCAGCAATGCCAGAAGCAGGGAGTATGAGGCTTCTATAGACTGGCTTTCCAAGGCTGGGGTTGTCCTAAGATGTGAGAAGGTTAATGAGGGTAAGATTCCGCTTGAATTTTACAAGGATATAACAAGCTTTAAGATATATTTTTCCGATGTAGGACTTTTGGCGGCTAAGGCTATGATTCCGGTTGAAAATATTCTTTCGGATATCAATTTGGGAGGGGAAGCCAAGGGGGCAATCACGGAGAACTATCTTGCCGTACAGCTATCGTGCAGGGAGCACAAGCTGTATTACTGGGAGGCTGGTTCAGCGGCTGAGCTTGATTTTGTAATCATGCAGGATAATCATATTGTGCCTGTCGAATGTAAAGCCAATGTGCATGTCAGGGCAAAGAGCCTTGAAATCTTCAGAAAAAAGTATGATATAGAGGAACCAATCCGTGTTTCCGCCAAGAATTTCGGCATGGATAATGGGATAAAATCGGTTCCGCTATATGCCGCGTGGTGTATATAAATATATTTTAATGATTGTGCCGGATAAGGCACATGGGGGGATAAGGATGAGTGCAAATATAAAAATACTTATTGTGGATGATGATGTGTATATCGGGGACATGGTCGCGGCGGCGCTTACAAAGCAGGGCTATGAGCCGGTGAGGGCGTATTCGGGTACGGAGGCACTGCTGGTGCTTGAGGGCACGAAGCCGGTGAATTGGTACAGGATAAAGATGTAAAAAATCCCAAATATTTAACAGGAGCCAAGAGGGAGGTCTATGAATTTATGGATGACCTTCTGCCGTCAACGCAGTATTACCAGATTCTACAGTGGAGTGTTGAGAGACCTGTGAGGTTCATTCTGTGCGATGTTGGGATTGTGATTGTGATGACCGGTGCAGGTGTGTGGGCGTTTCGGAGGAAGGATTTGAAGTAATATACAGGTAATTGCGTTTCGAAATTATCTATATGAATGAAAGCGGGGGATGGGGCTATGATATCTTTGATTGTATGTATTTTGCTTGTGATAGTTATTGTTTTGTTGATTATAAAATAGTCTTAATGCGCAAATCAATTGGGGAGATAGCCTCATCACTGGACAAAATCCTTGACGGCGACACCAATGCGGTCATAACGGTGTCGTCGGGGGATGGGAGCATAAGAAAGCTTGCCGCGCGGCTCAACACGCAGCTTCGCGGGCTTCGGGCGCGCAGAATCAGGTATGAGAACGGAGACAGGGAGCTTAAGGAGGCGGTGACGAACATATCGCATGACCTTCGGACACCGCTCACGGCTATATCGGGATATCTTGAGCTTCTTTCGCAGGAGGAGAAGAGCGAAACGGTGGAAAAATATCTTGATATCATAGATAACAGGACGCAGGCGCTAAAGGAACTTACGGAGGAGCTTTTCAGGTATGCGGTTATACTTGCGCAGGATGAGATTACGCTGGAGACGCTTGACATAAAGGCTGTTCTTGAGGAGAGTATACTCAGCTTTTATGGTGCGATGAACGAGGCGGGTATTGTGCCGGAGCTGTCAATAACAAAGAACAGTGTTATAAGGCAGTCGAACCGCGCGGCGCTGTCGCGGATTTTTGGCAATATAATCGGTAATGCGCTAAAATACAGCGATGGTGATTTGTACGTTGAGCTTTCAGATGACGGACAGGTCACCTTCAAAAACCATGCGCATAACCTTGACAAGCTGCGCGTTGAGAAGCTCTTTGACCGTTTTTACACGGTGCAGGAGGCGCGCGGGTCGACCGAGCTGGGCTTGTCGATTGCGCGCAGCCTTGTGGAGCAGCTTGGCGGCAGCATTGGGGCGGAATATGAGGACGGAGTGCTTAAGATAGAGGTGAAGGTGTAGTGGGGGATGTTTACATCAGTTTTCTGCTGTGGTATAATTAGAGAAAGAAAGGATAATATATATGACACTTCAGGAGAGAATAGAAAAAGTAAAGAATCTGAGACCTATTGATGACATTTTTTTCGAGGTTTTAGCGGATGATAAAGATGTGTGTCAGGAAATGCTCAGGACTATCATGGAAGATGACCGGCTCATTGTTACAGATGTCATTGTCCAAAGCAGCGAGAGAAATCTGTATGGACGTTCTGTCCGGTTAGATGCGCTGTGTATTTTAGGTGATGGAACAAAATGTAATTTTGAGGTACAGCGTTCAAACAATGATAATCATGTAAAGCGTGTACGCTATAATGCCTCAGTAATCACCGCAAGAGAAACGGATGTCGGCAGTAAATTTGAGAATATCCCGGAATTGTATATCATATATATTTCCGAGTTTGATGTTTTTGCGGAAAGAAAGACGATATATCATATCGAAAAGACCATTCACGAGACGGGAACGGTTATTGATGATGGCGTGCATGAGATTTTTGTTAACACAGCTATTGATGATGGTTCACCAATTTCAGATTTGATGAGGTGTATGTCGCAAAAGGAAGTCAATAATGAACATTTTCCATATTTGTCAAATAGGGTTCAATATTTAAAAAATACGGAAGGAGGTACGCGCGTAATGTGTGAGGTTATGGAAAAATATACAACAGAAGCCAGAAACGAAGGCTGGACTAAAGGCAGGGCGGAAGCTAATGTAAATGCTGTTGTAAATATGCTTAAGCTTGGCATAGACGAGTCCTCTGTCAAAAAGTGTTATCCGGATGAGTTTGAGGAAGGTAAGAAGCGATTCATTGAGGAGAAGAACTAAATATTAATCAGATGAAAACAGCCCGGATTTACCGGGTTGTTTTTTTGCATAGAAAGTAATAAAAATTAACATTTAAAAATAAATTGCGCACAACCTATTGACAAACACGCCAATAGGTTGTATTTTATATCTATAAAGATTGTGCGCAATCAAATTGGAGTCAATTAAACCATCCGCAATATAACTACATATAGATAAATAATGGGCAAGCAAACACCATACAATCAAATTTTTAGAATAAGATTACACAATTAAAGGAGGACACACAATGGCTATCTATGATTACCATGTCAAGGCTCAGGACGGAACAGAGGTATCACTTGAGGCTTACAGAGGGAAGGTTCTGCTTATAGTCAATACGGCGACAGGCTGCGGCTTCACACCACAGTATTCTGAGCTTCAGGAGATTTATGAGGAGTTCCATGACAAGGGGCTGGAGATATTGGATTTTCCATGTAACCAGTTCGCGAACCAGGCTCCGGGGAGTGATGAGGAGATTCATACTTTTTGCACGGGAAGATTCGGCATAAAGTTTCCGCAGTTTGCCAAGGTGGATGTCAACGGAGAAAATGCAATCCCGTTGTACAGATGGCTTCAGGATAATTCGCAGTTTAACGGATTTGGAAAGGGAGCCATGAGCCTTGTTTTAAGACCGGTGGCTAAGAAGATGGATGCGGATTACAAGAATAACAGTAAGATAAAATGGAATTTCACAAAGTTCCTGATTGACAGGGATGGAAATTTAGTTGAGAGATTTGAGCCTACACAGGGAATGAAGATTGTAAGAGAAAGAGTACAGGAGGTAATAGGATAATGAAGAGCTTTTATGATTTTGAGGCAGAGGATGTAATGGGAGTAATGCACAGAATGGAGGAGTACCGCGGCAAGGTCGTGCTTGTTGTGAACACTGCGACACAGTGCGGTTTCACCCCACAGTATGATGATTTGCAGGATATATATGAGAGACATCAGGCGGAGGGACTTGAGATACTTGATTTTCCGTGCAACCAGTTCGGAAATCAGGCACCGGGGACGAATGAGGAGATTGTCTCCTTCTGTGACGCCAAGTTCGGAATCACGTTCAAGCATTATGCCAAGATAGAGGTCAATGGGGAGAATGAACATCCGCTCTACAAGTTTTTGAAGGAGCAGAAGGGCTTTGAGGGCTTCGATGAGGAAAATCCGCTTGGAATGATGTTACAGAGCAGGCTTGGAAGGCTACAGCCGGATTTTATGACCAGCCCGGATATCAAGTGGAATTTCACCAAGTTTCTGATTGACAGGGAGGGTAATGTCATGGAGCGCTTTGAGCCGACAGCGGACATGGCGCTTGTTGAGGATAGAATAAAGGAGCTTTTGTAGGAAGGATAGCTATTGTAGGAGACGATATTATGAGATATAATTACTTGACAGAAAATACATGTTCGCAGATGATTTCGTTTGATTTGAACGGAAATGTTGTCACCAATATAAAATATATGGGCGGGTGCAACGGTAATCTGCAATCTATAGAAAGGATTCTTGACGGCTGGACGGTGGAGGAGATAGAGAGTAAGATTGGAGATATCAAGTGCGGCAGGCGTCCGACTTCGTGTTCGGGGCAGCTTGCGATTGCTGTGAGAATGGCTTATGACGGATTTCTTAAGCCGGAAGCTGTATAGATAAGCTGGATATGAGTGAGAATGAGAGATATGAAGCGTTGAAGCTGGACAATCAGCTATGCTTTCCGCTGTACGCGTGTGCCAAGGAGATTGTGAGGAGATATAAGCCGTTTCTTGATGAGATTGACCTGACCTACACGCAGTACATCGCGATGATGGTGTTGTGGGAGGAGCGGGAAATCAATGTGAAGGAGCTTGGCAGCAGGCTGTATCTTGACTCCGGGACGCTCACGCCGGTATTAAAGCGGCTTGAACAGAAGGGTCTTATAACAAGACAGCGCGATGATAAGGATGAGCGCGTCCTCATAGTTTCCATCACGAAGGAGGGGGATGAGCTCAAGGATAAGGCGGTGGAGATTCCCGTAAAGATGGCAGGCTGTGTGAGCCTTGAGCCGCAGGACGCGGCGGAGCTGTACAGGCTGCTTCATAAGCTTCTTTCAGGCTTTGAGCAGTAATAAAAAAGGAAAAACATATTGACAAATGTTCATATATGAGCTATAACAGGTGATGTAACAGTGTTATATAACAGTGTTACAT
>JBNMLM010000010.1:0-36173 GCA_050874845.1 Eubacteriales bacterium
TCACACTATATTATGAAACCAAACTTGTTTTTTTTCAATACCCTCTTTGACATCAGATTTAAAATAGTAATGTTTTATTTCCATTTAAAATTTATCATTCCAAGTATATATATTGCAAAAATACACACCGGAACAACATACCCAAATATCGGGCGCATCCAGTTTCTGACCTTTAAGCCCTTTCCTTCGTTAGCCTCAGCCATAAAATTGTTCCATCCCCAACCGATACGTCCGTTGGTACAGAATATTGATATGACCAATGAACCAAGAGGAAGTATGTTGGTGCTCACAAGGAAATCCCAGAAATCAAGCCATGCCGTCCCCTCCGCAAAAGGCTGAAACTTAAATACGCTGTAGCCTAACGCCGTTGTAATCGCAAGAACGAATACAGCCACAGCACACACAAGGCTTCCCTTCTTTCTTGTCCATCCCGTAAGCTCCCTCACGCACGCTAAGATATTCTCACACACCGCAAGGACAGTTGAAAATGCCGCAAATGTCATAAACATAAAGAACAGTGTCCCCCATATTCTTCCCCCCTGTATATGCTTAAACACTGCTGCCATAGTGTCAAACAGCAATGCCGGACCTGCCGTTACCTCAACTCCGTAAGCAGCGCATGACGGAAATATAATAAGACCTGCCATAATCGCAACAAAGGAATCGAGCAATATCACGTTCACACTTTCACCGAGCAGACTTCTGTCTTTATCAATATAGCTTCCGAATATCGCCATGGAACCCATTCCTACAGACAATGTAAAAAATGCCTGATTCATTGCCGCGACAACGGTATCCACACCTATTTTAGTAAAATCCGGCACCAGATAAAAACGATATCCTTCCACTGCTCCGGGCTGCATTCCGCTGACAACCGCAAGTACAAGCATGAGCGCAAGCAGAAGCAGCATCATGTATTTTGTGACGCGTTCAAGTCCACCCTGAAGCTGAAATGTGAGCACAAAGAAGCCTATTGCAACCGTAATCGCAAGAAATCCTACATTGATAGCCGGATTGGTTATCATATTTACGAATCCAAGATTTTCGATATCACCTGTGAGGAATTTCCAGAAATAATATATCATCCAGCCTGTAACAACTGTATAAAATGCCATCAGACATACATTTCCCGCAAGCGCAAAATATCCATGGATATGCCATTTCTGTCCCTTCTTTTCAAGCCTCTGGTACATCTTCACCGGACTTGCCTGTGCAGCTCTGCCGATTGCAAATTCCATCGTAAGGGCAGGAAGCCCAAGAATAAGCAGACACACCATATACACCAGCACAAATGCTCCGCCGCCATTGGTTCCTGCCATCCACGGAAACTTCCATACATTGCCGCACCCTATTGCACACCCCGCGCTAAGAAATATAAATCCCAGACGGCTGCCTAAACGTTCTCTCTCCAAAACACCAATCTCCTTATATCATTTTTTACATTCGAAATAGGCGAATCCCGAAGCTCCCTCCGGGATCCGCCTATCCCACAAATCATTCTACTTATCTATCCACCTTAGGAAGTCCTGCAAAGCCCTGCTGCAGATCTTCATCTGTAGGAATATAATCCGTCATAAGTCCATCATTGTACTTCTGATATGCCACCATATCGAAATAACCGGTTCCGGTAAGACCGAAAAGTATCGTCTTTTCCTCACCTGTCTCCTTGCACTTTAATGCCTCATCTATCGCAACCTTTATTGCGTGGCTGCTCTCAGGTGCCGGAAGTATTCCCTCAACTCTCGCAAACTGTGTTGCTGCGGCAAACACGCTGGTCTGCTCAACCGAAACAGCTTCCATAAGTCCCTGATGGTATAGCTCAGATACAACCGGGCTCATTCCATGATAGCGGAGTCCTCCCGCATGGTTAGCCGAAGGGATGAAATTGCTTCCCAGTGTGTACATCTTAGCGAGAGGACATACCATGCCTGTGTCGCAGAAATCATAAGCGAATCTGCCTCTTGTAAGGCTTGGACAGCTTGCAGGTTCAACAGCGATAAATCTGTAATCCTTCTCACCCCTTAACTTCTCACCCATAAATGGTGAGATAAGTCCGCCAAGATTAGAGCCGCCACCGGCACAGCCTATGATAATGTCCGGCTTGACACCGTACTTTTCAAGTGCTGCCTTAGCCTCAAGTCCGATAATGGACTGGTGAAGAAGAACCTGGTTTAAAACACTTCCAAGTACATATCTGTAACCCTCTGTGTGTGTTGCAACCTCAACCGCCTCTGATATAGCACATCCAAGGCTTCCTGTTGTACCCGGGTGTGCGGCAAGAATCTTTCTTCCGACCTGTGTTGTCTCCGAAGGTGAAGGTGTCACACTCGCGCCATAGGTTCTCATAACCTCACGTCTGAAAGGCTTCTGCTCATACGATACCTTAACCATAAATACCTTGCAGTCAAGCCCAAGGTAGGCACACGCCATCGACAGAGCCGTTCCCCACTGTCCTGCACCTGTCTCAGTTGTCACACCCTTAAGCCCCTGCTTCTTGGCATAATACGCCTGAGCTATCGCGGAATTCAGCTTGTGGCTTCCACTCGTATTATTTCCCTCGAACTTATAATAAATCTTCGCCGGAGTTCCAAGTGCCTTTTCAAGACAATATGCCCTTACAAGAGGTGCCGGTCTGTACATCTTGTAAAAATCAAGAATCTCCTGCGGAATATCAATATACGCATTGTCATTATCAAGCTCCTGCTTAATAAGTTCATCACAGAAAACAGATCTTAAATCATCGTACCCCATAGGCTCTAATGTGGCAGGGTTTAAAAGCGGTGCCGGCTTAATCTTCATATCAGCGCGCACATTGTACCACTGCTTCGGCATCTCGCTCTCTTCAAGATAAATTTTATAAGGAATGTTCTTTTCTTCGCTCATGGAATATCCTCCCTCTCCGATTATATGTCTTTATCACTATATCACTTTAAAGCGTCCTTTGTCAACCTGATACATCATATCAGGCAAAAGTTACCTAATATAAAAACATAAGAAAGCAGATTGAAAAAAGACCGGAAATTACAAACTATTCATTCATAATTTCCGGTCTTAATCGTCATTTATTTACCATTTATTTATCATCTATATAATATTCAGCTGTAAGCCGTTGCTCTATGTTCTGATTATTATTTAGTGTCGGCATAGAGCTTAAAGTTCTTTACAAGATGGTCAAGCTCTTCCGCTCTCTGTGCAAGCTCATCGCTGATTGCCGAGCTCTCCTCTGAGGCAGCCGCAGTATTCTGTGTAACACTTGAAATCTGCTCAATTCCACCCTCTATCTGTGAAAGAGCCTCTGCCTGATTCTTAGCTGATTCGTTCGTATTCTTTGCAATATCGGCGAACTTCTGCATCTCATCTATAGTTGTCTGAAATGCCTCTGCAACGGACTCCGTGATAGCACTTCCCTTGCTGATTTCCTCCATGGTCTTAGCTATAAGCTCACGCGTATTTACTGCGGACTTAGAGCTGTCGGTTGCGAGCTGTCCGATATGCTCTGCTACAACTGCGAAACCTCTTCCTGCCTCACCCGCTCTTGCCGCCTCAATTGAAGCGTTGAGTGCAAGGAGACTTGTCTGTGAAGCTATATTCTCTATGGATGTTGCGATAACCTCAATCTTCTTGGAAATATCATCGATATTCTTCATCGCGTCAATAAGACTATCCATCTTACCGCGCTCATCCTCTGCCTTCTTAACAGCAACTGATACATTGTCATAAGCTTCCTGAGTTGACTTAGCGCTCTTCTCGGCGAGGTCTGCCACAGTCTCAACTGTTGCTGTAAGTTCCTCAACAGCACTAGCCTGTTCTGTAGTACCTGTTGCAAGGTCAGAAGCTGCCTTTGAGATATCTGCTGAACCTGTATCAACATGCGCGGCGGCATCCTGAATTTTTGTAAGAGTTGTGTTGAAGTGTTTAAGTATGTATACGAATGATTCCTTAATACTTGCAAAGTCCCCAAGGAAATCTGTTATTTCATTGGAATCCTTCGTAAGATCTCCCTTGGCAATCTCTCTTAACGTAACTGAAATTTCCTCAACATACGCATCAAGATTTTTCATTGTACCGCGCATGGACTCTGCCATAACACCAAGCTCATCCTGCGACTCATAAGTAATAAGCTCGCCCGCCGACATATCGCCCTGATACATAAGCTGCGCTGCATTTGCCATCTGCTCGATCGGCTCCTTTAAAATCTCTGTAAGTATTTTGGTTGACCATGCTGCTCCGACAAAGAGACAAGCAATCAATATTATACTTACAACCAGCAGTACCATGCTCACAGCTCTTGATCTGCTGTAATATTCCATTCCGTTGCTGTTTACAATCTGCTCTATCTCGGCAGTTATATTCTTGATGTCCTGAACAATAGGAAGATATGTCTCATAATTAAGGTTATAGGCTTCATCAATCTTCCCCTTCTGCAATAGCTCCATAACCTGAGGTCTTACATTCTCACCATCATCTATTCTGCTCTTAAGCTCTGCAAGCTTAGCTTTACCTGCCGCAGTCTTAAAATGCTTCTCCATGGAAGCAACCGATGAGACTACGAGATTGACATCCTCCTCAACGGTCTTTTCAAAACTCGGATATCTGTCTGCCATATTCTCTCCGCCCTCCGCAAGAAGACGGTTGATTGCTCTCTGTAAATCCGTAAGACCATATTTGACATTAGCTACATCACTCATATTGGTCATCGGGCCGTTGAAAATTCCTTTGACGTTCGTGGTAATGTACTGCATACCAATCATTATTATAACCGCAACAAGCACTCCAAGTATTGTGACAGAACCCATAGTAACCAGTAGTTTTCTCTTGATTGGATAATTCTTAATTCTTTCCTTAATCTTGTTCATACATGTTCTCCTTATCTGTGAAATGGCATTGACATAATCTCATCAATCGACAACTCTGTTCCGTTGTCCCAGTAGATTACCTGACCGTTTTTTAATATACCCGAAGAAAATATTTCGACATTCTCAAGGTCATGGAACCTCACCGTTCTGAGCTTGGTCTTCATATCGAATACGTTCTCTCTGCCATCTGTGAATACAATCTCTATCTTATAATCATCCAGAAAGCGTATCTTTTCCATTTTGGTCATACTGTCCACCACTTATCCTTTCCGGAGGTGTATTATACACAGATAAGGAATATCTTTCTATTATGGAAAACCATATATTTTATTTTTATACCCCTACATCTCATCTAACATTCTTATGGCTGCCGTTCTGTTTTTTACCCCCAGTTTTCTGTAAATGCTTGTGAGATTCTTCTCAACAGTCACCTGCGCGATGTGCATTTTCTCGCCAATCTCGGCATTACGGCATCCCGCACGGACATACTCCATAAGCTCCGCCTCACGCTTTGTCAAAAGCCCGGCACCTGCCTGTGGTTCTAAGCCGCCATCATCTGTGCTTCCACCGGTTATAAGGCATTTTCCCTTTTCGTACTGCTCAGACTGCACAAGAATGTGTGAAAGAAATTCATCCGGCATGAGCTCCTGTATTATCGGTATAAGCTCGTTTCCGTTCTCTATAAAAGGGATAACAACACCATCTTTCTGCGCATAATTGACCGCTTTTTTAAGATAATCAACCGCAAGCACCTTCTGACCAATATTGTACTTCGCTATCGCCTTATATATGTATCCGACTATCATCGGGAAAAGATGTACCGTGTTCGCATACGGCACAAGCATCTCATCCCCTACTATGTCCAGATGTTCCCAGTTCTTCTCCGAACACAGAAGCCTTCCATACGTCATGCAGCCGCTTCTTATATTCCTTATCGCCCGGTTGCAGTTCTCCAGCCTGAAATTGGCAAGCCAGTCCGGCATCCTCTCTCTCATTCCAAGACATGCATACATATAACCCTGCACAAGCTCTGTGTCTATGATGAGCAGAGGGTCAACAACCTGTGAGAACTGCTCCTTCATCTCATCAAGCTTTCCGTAAAACTGCTCCTTTTTCCCGAAGTTTATCAGACATCTGAGCATAATATAATAACAGCTTATCATCAGACAGCTCTGGTGCCTCAGCTCAGTCTTTTTATATACCCGTGCAGCATATTCGTAAGCCTTCTCAAAATCACCCCTCATAAGGGCATATTCCGCGTCAAAGAACTCATCCCAGCCCTCTAAAACACCCTTGGTAAGATTCATAAAATATCCGGCATATATCTTTTCCCCGGCAATTGTCCTCTGTAAATCACCGCTCCTATTGTAATACAGGAGTGTCATGCACGTTGTCCCATAAGTCAAAAGTGAGTTTCCAAGTATATCCGATGTCCTGTATCCAAGCAAGTCCACAGCCGCCTTCATCGAAGAATTCATAGCTTCAATATCATTAAATTGTATTATTGACTTTAAAACCAGCAGTTCTGCATGAATCTTGTCATCCGTTTTCCACATCGGGCTTTCGTCTACCTGCTTAACCGTATTTTCATACAGCATTTCCACCTCAGCGGCACCGTCCTTTAATATGCGGAAAAAAAGATAATTGAGCCATGCCATGAGGCTTTCATTCCAGATGTCTTTCCATATAAAATCCTTTACATCTTCAAAAAGTTCAGGCGCCTGTTCAATAAGGTTCTTTCCGTCTGTACCTGCATATAACTGAGCTATTCTCCTGCTGTTTCCTGATTTTTTGTAATATTTAACTGCCTCGATATAATTATTTTTCTTCTCACACCACTGAGCGGCACGACCGTACAGCCCCTGCATATCTATATCCGATTTCTCAAGCTCCGTCTCAGCAACATTTCTGAGCAGTGCATGCATCTGAAATGAGCGGCTCTTCGCGTCATAATGCAAAAATCCGAACTGCTCCTCGCTTTCAAACAGGGCATTCTCCGCAATATCCATCCCGGTGACATACTTAGCTCCCTCAATCTCGAACCAGTCAAACAGTGATACCTTCATAAAGAATTCCTGCATCTGAGGTGAGAGTTTATCAAAAATAGCTGTCTTTAACAGATGGTTAACGCCCAGAAAGCTTCCGAAGCTTCCTCTCTTCTTATATTCATAGAGCGACAGATACACCGCACTTATCCAGCCGTCCGTGTACTCATACAATTCACATAGCTCTTTATCTGACAGCTCTACATTGTTGAGTCTGAATATCTCCTTCGTCTCCTCAACATTGAGCGTAAGATTCTGTTGATTTATAACAGCACAGTAGCCTTTTAAAAGCAATTCCTCATACGGAATATCCGGGTATGTGCGTGAAATCAATATTATATGAAGATGTGGCACATTTATCGCAATATTCTCAAGAAGCTTGTCCATCCACGGACTGTTACACTCCTGATAATCGTCAATGATAAGATACTCTTCCCTCACAACATACAAGTTAAGCATCTTTATCATATATGACATCTCCTGTGCCGACTGCGGCAGACTAAGATGTGCTACCCTGTCATAAAGAGGTTCGTTATATTCATGTATCTTATTACATATCCTGTGCCATATCCAGTTTCCGTCGACCTCATCCCTCTGCATTGGAAACCATAGATTCAGGTGACTGTCATTTCTTGTGAAATACTGTCTCACCAGTGTTGATTTTCCGTAGCCGGAAGGCGCAATCACCATGATAAGTGGCTTGTGTATTACTCTTTCAAGCTCTCCCTCAAGCTTCTTACGCTCAAATTCCCTTACTCCAAGACCGTTCATCGTTCCACCTCAATCACATAGCATGCTTCATTACTTACATTATATATCCTCTTACACAAACAAGACCGCCAACAGGCGGTCTCATCTATGTAAAGCATTACATTGTATATTATTCCTGTGTATTGTCATCCTGTGGCTTAACATTCTGCTCCTCTACTGCCACTCCACATGATGTACAGAACTTACTGCCGGCTACAATAGGTGCACCGCAGTTAGGACATACAGGTCCCTCAGCCTTAGGCTGCTCTGTGCGCATTCTGTTGCCACAGCTTGGACAGAACATTGAATCGGCGCCAACCTCTGCTCCACATGCCGGGCATACTGAAACACCCTTTAAATCCTTTAGCTTCTGCTCACACTCTGCGATAGCGTTCTGTGCAGCCTTGATTTCATCCAGATACTCCACAAAATCAGGCTCCGGATAATCTGCATGACGCTCTACATAGAGTCTTCCGATCTTCTCGTATGCAGTTGTGATTTTCTTCTGCTCATCGCTTATCGCTGAATTGAGCTTCGCTGTGTCAACAACGTCCTTGCTCTTCTGTGCAATAGTCTGTCCCGCATTCGATAAAGTCTTTCCAATGTTATCAAAAAATCCCATACCATAACCTCCTTATACAGTAAACCTGTTATAAATACTTTTTCTGAAATTTTAACATCAATTTCCCCCAAAGTCAATTATTTCCAACACTTTATCAACCGTCAACCCGGTGTTCTCCTCAAGTATTCTACATACCTTTGAGGTCACTCCGGCAGCGGCGTATGACGTCCCGGAAACCTCCCTGCTATCACCGCTCAGGGTTCGCACCGTGATATTCTCCCCACACTCGTACACATCAACCCATTCACCCCTCTGCGAGAAATCCGATATTGCTGTCTTGCTCTCATTCATTGAACCCACCGCAATTACGCTCTCATAAGCTGCCGGATAATATTCCGCATCAGGATTGTCCGCATAATCGTTGCCCGCCGACGCCACCACAACAACGCCCTTCTGCGCGACATACTCAACGGCAAGCCGTACCGCCTCCACATCTGCGGCAAATCCGGCGCTCACATTTATCACATCACAGCCGTACACATCGACAGCGTCCATGATTATGCCGGCGAATGTGTCCGCGTCCACCTGAGTAAGCCTCCCATGTTCATACACACTGCTCACTAAAGCGACAAGCTCCGTATCCGGGGCATTCTCAAGGATGATTGACGCTACCGCCGTCCCATGTCCGTATGTATCCGCCGTTCCCATACTCTCATCAACATAATTCTTTCCGCCGGCAATGTTCTCGGAAGGTATCGCTTTTTCTGAAAAACCTGTGTCGATAACGGCTACACGTATCTTCTTATTGTGTGTTACAGCCCCACCGGCGTGCCACCCTGAGCACGCCGTAGCTATACAGGCTGTAAACAGTGCAAGCACCAGGGTTATATATAATTTTCTCCTATTTATTCCCATACTTTCTTGTCCTTGTCATATAAGTAACTTAATTATAATGCAGACAGGGTGTCATGTAAATGACACCCTGTCGCTTTCGGTAAAATATCAAAATTTAGGAAACACTCTAATATTAGTTGTGATAGCCACACGCATCTGTAACTGTTCCGACAGCCGGTTTTAATGCCTTTATCTCATTGTTGAAATCAGGCGTTGCCTCGAAATCAGCAGTGAGTGTAGCTGTAAATGTGAGTGCATTCGTGCCTACTCCGCCTACGAACTGTACATCCTTAACCGGAAGACCGTTGATAGTTGACAGTCCCATTCCGGAGGCACTCTTTATAACCTCATCATATATAACGGTTATCGAAATGGTGTCCCCTGCCTTGTACTTGCCAAATGCAAGGTTGGCAAGACCTACCTGCTGTGGTGCTCTGCTATCAATTATCTTATAATATGCATAACAGGTTCCTATTCTCCAGTCATCACTTCCACTTCCATCAGCTCTCAGCTGTATGCCCAATCTGTCATTTACTCCCATCTTGGCATATGTTCCTGAATCATAAGCAAGTGACCATGTATTATATGTATGCTCATGTCCAAAATCAAACTGAACTCCATTCTGCTTAGAAGTAGTACGCGGAAATTCTATTCCGGTTCTCCAGCCTTTATCCTTAATATCACCTCTGTATTGAGCCTGATACTGGAATGGAGACTCACGATAAAATCTAAAATAAATATAACCATCGTCATTTTCTATAACATCTGCCGTCATCTTAAATCCCATGTTCGTAGCTGTATTCGTTATATACTTCTGTGTCTCAGATGAAAATCCATTGTCATTGAGAATCTCAGATAAAGTCTTAAACGTAAATGAAGGATTATTATCATATCCCTTATCAGTGACCTTATGTTCACCTGTAAGGAAGGTATAGCTGTACCACTTATTATACATATCATTCGTAATGGTATTTGCATTTATAGCTTTGATTTTTCTTCTAAATGACCTTACATCACCCAATGTTCCTGAATATCCTGCTACAGTATCAAGTGTTTTATAAAGCTCCACATCATAGTAGCGGTCTGTTCCACCAATCTGGAAGCTTGCCACGATGTCTGCCGTAGTCTCTGCTCCCCACTCTTCAACATTGAAGGTCTGCTCCATATCTTCCGGACCGAATGTCAGGTAGACATCCTCTCCACCGACATGTTTGAAATGGTACTTATCCTTTGCCACGTCAATATCAACCGTTGAACCATAAGCTGTACCATTTACGGTTCTATAGTATACATACAGCGGGTTTGGTATCGCCTGTGTACCCTCAGGAAGAGTTCTTGTTACCTTATAGGTAAGCTTATTTCCTGTTGAACCATCATTGAGTGTTATCGCCTCCTCACCTTCAAGCGAAAGTGTGAATACGCCTCCATGCCCCCACTTAGCTGTGAGGTTATAATCCTTCTGCGTTCCCTTCACTATCTCGGATACAAGTACATCCCCTTCATACCAGCCAAGGAATTTGTAGCCATCCTTAGCCTCCGGCGCATTAAGGATTACATCATTGTCCTCAATGCTGTAGCTTGCAGGATTATCATTCGATTTAGCTCCTGTTCCCGCATCATAGTTGATACTGAATACGTTCAGTGTCCATACCGCATACAGATTGATATTTCCTGATTCAACAAGGTTCTTTACCGTAGCACCGTCACTGTATACAGGCTCACCGTCCTTTTCAAGCGCCCAGCCCTCAAAGGTATAGCCCGGTCTTACAAATCCCTCCATATCAGAGATAAGAGGAAGGTTCTTTGCTGTATCATATACCATATCAAGAGTCTCTGTAGGAACGGAATCTCCCTTGCAGCTATCAAATGTTATGACATAAGAGTTTACCGACCATTTTGCATAGAATGTCGGCTCATAGCCAACCCTGAGCTTTATCGGTGCAGTCACCTTATTGTTATATTCATCATCTGTGTACCAGCCCTCAAAGGTGTATCCCGCCTTAGTCGGTTCATAGAGTGTGAGGAAATCATCTTCAACCGTGAAGCTGTCCGGATTTTCGGCAGCATTCTGTGCACCGTCCATATTGACATATATTATGCGGTATCTTACAGGTGTCCACACAGCATACAGATGAATTATGCCATTGTCATCCGGCACAAGCTGTGAGACAACCTCACCGTCTGTGTACTTTGCTTCCTGCCCTGCCTTCAATGACCAGCCTGTGAAGTTGTACTCCTCCTTCGTAAAGCTGTTCTGTTTAAGAGCCTTGCTCTCTGTGTAGGTGAAGCTCTGTCCGTCCGTTGTGTCTCCACCGTTGTTTGAATGGAATACAACCTTATAGCTGTGCTCCTTCCACTTAGCATAGAGCTCTCTGTCACCTATGCTTGCAGCGGCTATCACCTCAACCCGCTCACCTGCACACTCCTTATCGTAGTACCAGCCTTCAAAGGTGAAGCCGGTCTTCTTCGCAGGCTTCAGTTCAATCCTTCCTGTTGTGATATTGTAGGAAGCCGGATTGCTATTCTCTGCTCCTTCGACATTTGAGTATACAAGCTTGTACTCTATCGGTGTATAGTGTGCATAGAGTACATGATTCTGTGCCGTCTTAACAACGGTATCCGCCGCTATCTGCACACCCGCCTCCGAAGCTGTCTGAGGCTTGGTAAACCATCCATCGAAGGCATATCCCCTCTTAGAAGGCTGTGGAAGCTCTCCGTAGACCTCATCAAATACTACATTCTTACTCAATGCCGCATCGGCAGGTAAGCTTCCTCCGTTCACATCAAGTGTGATGACATAGCTGTTCGCCTTCCATATCGCTGTATACTCAAGGTTTTCAGCCGGCATGCTTGCAAACAGTTCTCTATTCCATTCATACGAATATCCTTCCTTTACAGGTACAGGAGCATTTATCTTCGTGCCATAATAGAGAGTTCCTGATGTGTAATTGTCCGCAGCTCCTCCGGCGAAATCCCAGCTAAGAGTGTACTGATTTCTTGTGTAATAGTAATCAACTACATTCTTGCTCTCATCGGTGCAGATTGTGATCGTCTTAGCTTCACCGACAGCGGTAAAACCGTCAAAGTTCTTCTGCGGTGCCTCAACATCGCTGTCCATAGGTGCAGTCTCATTCAAGCTGCCTGCAAGTGTGTACCGGTCGGAGCCGTCCACATTCTGATGGTAATAGTTGACCGTGTATCCGTATTCGCCTGCCTTCCATGCAGCAGTAAGCTTCATGTCCTTTGAAGGCATTGTTCTCACATCGAATCTCACATCCCCGTCATACCAGCCGGCAAAGCCATAGCCTTCCCTGTATGCCGAAGGAGGTGTTATATCCGCACCGTACAGCGCAGTTATCGTATCATTACCCTCTAGCGTTCCCTCCGTGGCATCGAATGTGAGTGTATATGTGTTTCTGGTGTAGTCATATCTAAGTACCGCATTTCCGTCCGCCGTGATTTCAAGTGTCCTCTGCTCCGGCGCTGTGAAGCCTGCATAGTCATGAGTCTGTGGCATCACAATATCCTCTGTGACACCTGTTAACACATCCGTCTTGTCAAGCGCATAGCTGCCATCAAGCTGCTGTAAATAATGCTCAACGCAGTATCTCGTATCCTTTGCCGGGCTCCAGCTCGCATAGAAGGTACGATCCCCTATACTTCCATGCTCTATCTTATCTACTGTATCCCCTGTAAGCTCTGCGTTGTCATACCAGCCCTCAAATACATAGCCTGTTCTGACCGCAGCCTTGAGTATGATTGTCTCACTCTCAATATTGTACGAAGCGACATTGGCGCTAACACCATCATACAGATTCTCATAGTTAATCTTATACTCCTCCGGAATCCATACAGCGTACAGTGTCACTGTGCTGCCATCCACCTTGGAAATATTTTTGGCATTCTCTGAATCAGTGTAGCGCACCTCTCCCGCCTTTGTGAGGCTCCATCCGCCAAACACATAATTCTCACGCGTAAACTTATTAGCCGGAAGAGTTACCGCCTCATCATAGGTAAGTGAGATATCCTCCATCTCTCCTTCTGCGTATTCGGAATTTCCGTCAAAATGTACTGTATATGTGACCGGTGTCCACAGTGCATGGTATACAATATCTTTTTTGCCCATAACTGTATTCACCTTAACAGCCTTTTTCCCGTCAAGGCTCCAGCCTACGAATATATATCCGTCTCTTGACACATTCTCAGGAACATTGATTGTGCCCTCATAGCATGTATCGGCTGTCACAACCTTATCATCATATCCATAATCAAAAGTGTACGAATATCTTTCGCGTCTGTAGTTGACTTTGATTATCATTTTTCCGTCCGGTGCCACATTGACTGTATCACATTCCTCACCAAGTACAGTCATATTGCCGAATACGATTCCACCATCTACTGTGAAAAGTTTATCGGCTGTGGTTCCGTCTTCAAGCAAGGTCTTTCTCAAGCTGTCCGCAGTGATTGTCGAACCTGTATATCCTTGTGCTGTGAATATGTTCTTAAGTCTGAAGGTTCCATCCGTATCCTGTACATAGTACTCAACTCTGTACGGTGTATCCGAATTCCTGCTCCACTGCGCAGTATATACCACATCCTCCGTTCCCATAGCCGAAGCTACTTCCTTATCCCAGCCGGTAAATGTATAACCATCTGCCGCAACCATAGGAGGAACTATCGTTGCACCGTATTTAAGCTCATAGCTTACACTTGTGTCTCCTGCCTCGCCTTCATTGAAGGTGACAGTGTGCCATTCAAGCGGATAATAATAGCGAAGAACCGTGCTTCCGTCCGCCTCTATTCTTATCTCCTGCGCTGCCGGTGAAGTATATCCCTTATACGTCTTAACCGCAGGTGTTACATAGCTGTCCGTGGTGCCTGTGAGATTCTCGCTGTCGGCAAGCTCATACTCACCTGAGGCTATCTGCTCCTTATAATGCTCCACACGGTAAGCTGTATTTGCAGAAGGTGTCCATTTTGCAAATATATTAGTATCCTGTGCCGGCATAAGCTCAGGGAACTCATACGCCTGATTTAACTCCTCGTCCTGATACCATCCTGCAAAATCATAACCCATCCTTACCGGATCGGCAGGCTTGTCTATCTTCTTTTCAAATGCAGCATTGATAATATTGATATAAGTTCCGCCATTGGTGTAAGGAACTATAACATATCCATCCCTTAAATTATCCCAATATAATGAAAGTCTTCTCTGTATAGGTTTTGATGAGAAAGCAAGCGGATATCTGTTCCATGTTATTATCATCTCGCCTTCAAGTCTCTTATCTTCCTTATCAGGAGTTACCGTTATAGTGTTCGTCTGAGGGTCATAGGAGAACTTGTCATTAGTCATTACAATATCGAAATTATTTCTGTTCCTGCTGCTTACCGGCTTGGTCGGATCATAGTAATCCTCATATACCGCATGAGCCTCGCCGCCTTCAACTAAATCAAGGTATGTAAGGTCAAATACACTGTCCGGTACTACCACCGAGCGGACATGCTGCTTCATCTTCATATACGGCATATCCTCCTGAGCAGTGGTAAAATCAAGTATACTGTCCCTGTTTCCCACGGACCACAGCGGCCATTCCTTATTGATAAGCGTGTACATCGCCGTATATCTGTCATTAAGTGCCTGTGCCTTAAGTGCGACATCCAGATAAGCACCCACATCTATCAGAAGCGCTCCGCTGTACTGCTGGCTCTTTCCAAGGCTCTGGGTATATTTAAGTTCATAGTAGAAATATCCCCACAGCTTAGTGTATGCTCCCGCCTCCGCGACAAATCCAACCGACGCTAACTTAGTTGAGAACACACCTACCTTGAACTCGAACTCAAGCCCCGCCCTCACGGCAAGCCTTCCCATTACATAGAAATCAAATTCATACGCGTCCTCAATGAGCTGTACGGTATCGTTGTATACCTTTCCGGCAAACACATCTATTGTGTATGTATAGCGCTTTCCGGTTATGTAGTCGAAATCGAAGCCGACAGCAACGCAGGCATCAACCTTCACAACGAAATCCACATCTATACTTACCGCAATAATAGGGAAGCACGGTGGCAGAAGCTTTTCCTGATTGATGATATTCTGTTCAAAAATCTTTATCCAGTCGGACTCCTCATCCATCATATCGCTGTAACGCTTGACAAGCTTATTGGCATTCTCCTCGGAATCCTCATCCTCGCCATCATCCTTCGCCTGCTCTATAAGCTCCTTAATCTGGTCTGCGATATCAAGTGCTGTATCGAAGCCGTCCTTGTCCTCATCGTCATTGTCATCGCTGCTGTTGGTGACCATGACGGCACTCACTTCAATTCCTGTATAATTGAGCACATCAATATTTGCTGTCACGCGGTACTCTGCAATGTAAGGGAATATTCCCCATACCTTCCAGACAGCCTTGCTGCTCACACCAAGGTCGAGTCCGACTTCCTCGGTAAACTTACCGCTGACGGTTATCTCTACCTGATTGTCGGAGCCCTTTTTACCCATTGTAATCTTTGCCTGAACCTCAAGCTCCACACTAAGTCCCTTATTCCTTGCTGCGGAACCCTCTGCCTGTGAAAGGTTCTTAGGTGTTGTGCTGATTGTAGCCTTCGGGTATCCGTCCTCAAGCTTACATTCAACCGATATGTCGGATGACATGAGCTGCAGCTCCTCCGGCGATATCGTGCTTCCATCCTCAAGGATTACCTTATAGTCCTCAAGGTTCATGTTATCTTTTAACTTTGTAAAGTTGTCTGTGGCAAGTGCTAATGAGGCAAGATACTGTGCCGCCTCATCGGCAAAACCGCTTTCAACTGCCTGTTTCTCAATTGCTCTCTCGATTGAGGCTACATCCACACCCTCAATCATTTCCGCTCCGGACATCTGTTCACTCGTATAGATGTCCATGGTTGCTATCACTTCTTCAAAATCAACTGCCTTATACTCAATTGTGGTAGTGCCATTATCATTTTTCGTGACAGCTGTTACTAAGCCGTAGCTTCCTATCTGTGCAGCATTTTCACCTTCGGAGATACCGAATATTCCACTGTAGAAAGCAACATAGTCGCCTATATCCACCGTTGTCTGGCTGTCAAGCCCAACATTGGCATACACATCCGACGAATAGTCAAGCACCTTGTTGTCAACCGTCATCCTGCCCTCGCCATCGTTGCCAAGGAAGGCAGCTGATACAGGCAGAATATCCGGTGTGAAGATTACATCCTCCGGTGCTGCATTCTTATAGCTGTACCTGTTACCGTTCTTACCTGTTATCTCTACATAAGCTATATCGCCGTTCTGTTCATCCGGCGTATCAAGTGTTCTAAGATCAGGTCTTAAGCCTGCATATATTGATATTACATCCCCTACCTTTAAGGTTCCCTTGCTGTAATCGAACTCACCCTGTGTAAGCTCTGCCGGTCCTAGTACTCCGTCCTTATCCGCCTGATAGAGCGCAATACTCAACGTTTCAACAGAATCTCCATCATTGGTTATATTCTTTAAATCGCTTATCGGTATATACACAATGTCACTGTTAAGCGATACATTCAACACCTCATTCTTAGCTGTTGTAAAGTTGCACTCCCTTACTGTTTCCGGCTGATCCTTAAAATTAAGTCTCGAATCCGTAAGTGTAATTCTATATGTACAACCATCTTCAAAACCCGAAACAGCCATGGATGAATTATTTTCTATCTCAGGAGTAATTCCTGTAATTACATACACTCCATCCGCACCCGTAACCTTGACAATGTCCGTCTGCTCAGGGTCGGTAAGGTTCTTTACATCAAGAGCTGCGCGCACTCCCTCTGCGTCCAGCTTCTTGTCCTCTGTCACAACCGTGATAGCAAAGCTGTCTCCGTCGACATTCTCCGCTGCGGCAAATACTATATTCTCTACCGGCTGTAACTGCTCTGCCTGTCTATATGCCGCATACAGGGTGAGGTCACCGTTAACACTGTCATTCTCCTTAACCGGCTGTGTCAGGGCTTCATCATAATACCATCCAAGGAAGATGTTCCCTTCATTGTACGGCGTAGAAAAACTCTTTATCTTAGTTCCACGCTCAACCTGCTTTGTCTGTAATACACTTCCGCCCTGTGTTGCAAAATTGACAGCGTACTTTACTTCCGGCTCCACATTGTTCTGTGTGGTAGTCTCCTGCGTGACGCTCTCAGCTTCATCGGACTCCTTGGCAGTCTGCGCATCCGCTGCCTTTGAAGAACTCTGCTCATTCCTTCCTGCCGAATTCTCCTGCGTTACAGGTTCACTCTCCTCCGGCGTCTCGTATTGTTCCCCGGATTGTTCCGACTGCCTCTCATTCCCCGATTGTGAGCTTTCGTCCTCCGAACCGGTATTGTGACCACTCTCCTGCGGCAGATTTGCAACCTCCGTTCCAATCTGTGGCTGCTCATCCGGTACGCCCTGCGCCGGCTTGGATTTCCCAATCGTGTTAAGTACTGCCAACGCTGTGCCGGACACAATCAATGCAATAATGATTGTAAGCACTGCTGCTCTTCTGGCTTTGTTTGCCCATATTGCATTATAGATTTTTCTCCACATAGCATATTCCTCCTGTTGTTTTTATAAATCAAAAGTACTACTTTAATTCTATTTGCTATATATAATAGCCTATTAAAAAACATTCATGGACGAAATTGCATGAATTACATTTTTTTTGACATGAACGATAAGACTTAGCTGTAGAAATTTATCAATATAAAGTTTATAATACATATATAAATTTACAGGGGTGAATGACCGAATGCTGAAAATAGCTGTATGTGATGATGAAATAAAAGAGATTTCTTCTATATCCTCTTTTATAAATACTTATGTGGCAGAGCACGATATACCGATTACCTATAAATGTTATACGAGCAGTGTTGAGCTTGCCTCAAAGGCTTCTTATGAAAAATATGACCTCTATCTGCTAGACGTCATCATGCCTGTTTTAAATGGGATGTCCCTTGCTAAGGAGATTCGCAGCTTCGATAAGGCAGCCGATATTATTTTTCTTACATCATCGCCTGAATTCGCGGTTGAAAGTTACACCGTCAAAGCTGCCAATTATCTTCTTAAGCCTATAACAAGGGATAATCTTTTTTGCGCTCTCGATGATATTCTTGAAAAGAAAGAATCGGACAGCCCTAAATATATTGTGGTAAAGAGCAGCAACGGAGTACATAAAATTCTGTTATCGAATATAGTCTGTGTTGAGGCCTTCAACAGAAAAGTAATTTACTATCTGAATAACAATTCACAGCTGGAATGTTCAGAACGTTTCTCATCAATATGCGACAAGCTTATGGACAACCACGAATTTCTGCTTGCCCACCGCTCATTTGTGGTCAATATGAACTTCATACGTTCAATCGGTGCCACGGATATGCAGCTTCAGAACGGAAAGACCATCCCACTTGCGCAGAGAAGAGTGAGTGAGATAAAGAAACAGTATCTCGCATTTCAGATGGAGGAAACGCCATGATAAATATTTCAAATATTCTGGATTTGACTAATTATGCTTTTGTCCTTTTCTTCGGAATAGCAGCGTCCTTTTACTTTGTAGGCATGCATTTTGAGGACAATAAAAAACAGTATATTTTTACCATCCTCGGATTTGGATGCATACAGCTTTTTGCATACCTGCTTTTAGGAAAGCAGACATTATATATCTGCTATCCGCTGCTCATACATCTTCCGCTCATTCTTCTGATATTTTTTGTATTCCATCAGAGTATCAGCATGTCCATCATCTCAGTGCTTACAGCTTATCTTCTGTGTACACCTCGAAAATGGATTGGAACGCTGGTATCATCATTTTTCGGCTATAACCCGGACATCGCCAACGCTGTAGCCATTCTGGTGACTATTCCGCTGTTGATACTTGTTATAAAATATTTATCCCCTTATGTTGAAAAGCTTAAATATGAAAACATAACCTCCCTCCTGCCATTTCTGCTTCTACCGCTTGCCTACTATATCATTGAGTACGCCTTTACAGTCTACACCGACCTTCTGCACACCGGAGGAATCGTTATAATCGATTTTGTGGACAGTTTCATTGTATTGTTATATTTGATACTTTCAATTTTTTCACTTGACGCTGCCAACAAGAGAAATAAAACAGAACACGAAAACCTCCTTCTTAGAGCCGCAGCAATTCAGGTTCAAAAGGAGATACAGCAGATATCTAATTCAGAGAAGCAAGCTGCCATATACCGTCATGACCTGCGCCATCATCTGAATTTTATAAGCCAGTGCATAAAGGAAAACAAGAATGAGGACGCCCTAAACTACATCGCGGAAATATGTACATCCCTTGACAACAGCAGGGTTGTGAAGTACTGCGAAAACGAAGCTCTCAATCTTATTTTGTCATACTATGCTGATGAAGCCGGCGAAAATGATATAAAAGTTCACATATCTGTCACCGCCTATGATTTTTCAAAATTTCAGATAACCAATCTGTGCAGCCTGTTTGCCAATGCCTTCGAGAACGCCATCCATGCCTGTGTCCAACTGCCGCAGCCGGATGACAGATATATAAACCTTAAATTGTACGAAAAAAACGGGAAGCTATGCATAAACATGTCAAACAGTTATCACACAGCACCCGTTTTCAAGAATGATGTCCCTGTCACATCCGCAAACGGACATGGTATAGGAATACAGAGCATGATATCCGTGATAGAGAAATATCACGGTATCTATGGTTTTTTTGCCGAAAATGGTGAGTTCCGTTTTCAGGCATCAATCTGATTGTACAATACAACTAGCCCCAGTTTTTGAGCTGGTCTTTATGGGTATATCCCTTCATCTTCTCCTTAAAGGAAGAAAGCTGTCTTTTATATTCTCCGGCGGCTTTCTCCTTTAGAAGCCCCTGTGAAAGAAGTTCTTCAAGCCTTTCATCGAACCTTCTAAGCCCCGCCTGCGCATTATCCTTGTAGTTATTGTTCATATTCATATTGATGTCCGCTATAATTCCATCAAGCTCTTTTTCATACTTTGATTTGAAAAGTCCCATATCTGCTATTCACCTCCATATCCAATGAATTTTCTTATCATCTGCATCATATTGTCAAATTCTATAGGTTTTGATATATGTCCGTTCATTCCTGCCTGAAACGCTGCCTTTTTATCATCATCAAACGCATTTGCCGTCATTGCAATTATCGGTATGCCTGCCTTTGTGTCATCCGGCATAGCCCTTATATGTTCAGCAGCCGTGTATCCATTCATATTAGGCATCTGGATATCCATAAGTATGAGACAATAATATCCCGGCTGTGCTTTCTCCAGAGCTGAAATACACTCTGCCCCATCCTTTACCCTGTCCACGTCAAAACCGTTGAAGTTGAGAAGCTCCACCGTAATCTCGGCATTCATGTCATTATCCTCGGCAAGCAGAATTCTCTTTCTCTTCTTCCCGTCATTATACTCAATAACAGTTTCATCACCCTGTTCATCCTGCAAAGGCACATCAACCAGACTGTGATTCAAAAGCACGGTAAAACAACTTCCTTTTCCAAGCTCACTATCGACAGAGATTGTTCCTCCCATAAGCTTTACAAGCTGATCCGCTATTGCCATTCCAAGCCCTGTTCCGGGCTGCTTGCTCTCAGTGGAGGTTCTCTCCCTTGCGAACTCCTCAAAAATATGTGACATGAACTCCTTTGACATTCCTATTCCGGTATCCGCCACCTTAATCTCATACAATCCGTATCCCTCCGTATAGCACGGCAGCTCTGTCACGTTGAAATAAACGCTTCCGCCCATATCCGTGTACTTATAGGCATTGCTTAAAAGATTAAAGATTATCTGTTTTACCTTCAAAATATCACAGCTTACATAGTGATGTTTCACATTCACCCTCAATGAAAAGTTCAATGATTTTTGTGTCATCTGATTTTCAAAAACCGCATAAATCTCCCTACACTGATCGTCAATGCAGACTATCGACTCTTCAAGTGTTGTTTTTCCGCTCTCAATTCTTGCAATATCAAGTATATTATTCAGAATTTCAAGAAGGTATCTGCTCGAATCATCTATCTTGTCCAGATATCCTGCTGCCTTCTCTTTATTGTCCAGTTGTTCTCGTAACAGCTTGGTGAATCCTATTATAGCATTCATAGGTGTACGGATATCATGGCTCATATTGGAAAGGAAGGTGCTCTTAGCTGCCGCCGCACGTTCGGCGCGCTCAAGTGCATTCTGCAGTTCAAGCTGACGTTTCTTCTCCATGTAGTAATTTTTCTTCTCCGAATTGTTATGGACTCCCCACATAAGTGCACATATTAGAATGTACAACAACATAAATGCCGTCTCCACGACATAGTAGACCTTGTACACCTCAAAAACAGGAAACAGAACATGTATTGTATAGCTCTTATACTTTTCCTCCGTCAAATACCAGCGCCTGCCATTGTACCTGATTTTTTTTAAGTTTTCCCGTACTGTTTTTCCGTTGGAGTACATTTTAGTAAGCCTCTCACCGGTAAGGCTGTAAGCACTTGTCTTATTGGCGGCAATCACATTATCGTATTCCGATATAATTATAAGTCCGTCCTTGGCAATCTGCATATTTTCAAATATACTGTCAAGCGTGATATCATTGACGCCCTCAACCACCATATCCTGCAGCTTGTATGCAATCACCGCTCCGGGTGCGTCATTTCGATGTACAACCGCTATGTCATATAGTTGTCCGTCACCGACATCCACTCTGGTCATATACACTTTCTTAGGAGATTCTATCACCCCGGCAACGCTTTCCGTGGATATAAGTGTGCTCCAGTCTTCTATATGCACATCTTCCGTTGACTCAACATTTAATAAAACATCCATGTTTTCATCAAGCACAATAATTCCGGTCAAATGCTGCTCGTACGAATATATTCCGATATTTTTTGCATAAAAAAACTCGTCATGCTCGAGATTATGTACAATCGCAAGCGTCTTATCCAGCAAATGTACAAGACTTTTAGTCTTGTCATTCGCTCTGTAATTATCATAAGTCTCAATCTTTTCCTCAACATATTCTATCGTCCGGGTTCTCAATTTTTCTATGGAGGAAAGCCCACGGTATACGGCAAACAAATGTAGGGCTACGAGGCATAGCAGCAGCAAAATGACTGCAATGCCGATAACCTTAAACACCCCAATCTTTCTCTTAAAGCTGTCCACTGGCTATTCCTCCCTCCCCAGAGATTTCTCCGCATCCAATCCGTATCTCCCGACAATCGCGGCGGTGGTTCCGTCCTTCATCATATCAGCCAGAACTGCATCTAACTCCGCTACAAATTCACTGTCATATCCCGCATCAAATGCCACCCCAAGCTCTGAATACAGAAAGCTCTCATCAAGAAGTCTGTACTCATCCGGTGCCGTATTGATGAACGATACCAGTGCGCTCTCATGACCGCATATAGCCTCCACATAATTTTTTCTGAGTGCGGCAAAGACCTCATCCATGTTCGAAAAACAGTACACAAGACTTACATCCGGTATATCCTTTAAATCAGAACGCAGAAAATATTCCTCCGCCTTCGATGTCTCCTGAACCGCTATCATTTTTCCCTCTAGGTCCGATAGCTTCTGTATTTCGCTGTCCATGCGCACCGCAACCGTCTGGCGGCTGTAAAGATACGGTCCTGCCCACTGATATTCGTCCTCCCTGCCGTTCATGCTAAAGCACCCCCAGATACAGTCAACTTCACCGTCCGCAAGCAGTTTCTTCTTATTTTCCCATACTATAAGCCTGAATTCAGGCTCGTAGCCCATCCTGCGAAGTGCTTCCGTTGCAAGCTCTACATCTATTCCTATGAACTCTCCATCGGCATTCTGATATAAATATGGGCTTATAATGTCACTCCCTATAACAATCTTTTTCGTTTCCGTCCTTGTTTCTGTATCAACACTGCCCTTGCTACAGCCTGAAATCATTATTATCGCAAGCAGAATGCTTACAAGTACAATATATTTTTTTGCTTTTCCCTTTTGCATTTTCCCCTGTCCCTCATTTCATAAATATACACAAAGACCCGTCAACAAATTAATTCTTGTGAATTACTTGTCGACAGGTCTATTATCCCTTAACTATAACCTACTGCATGTTAACATACTGAACCTTTTTTAAGAGTTCTTTCTGATTATTGATTATAGAAATTGCCTCCTGCAGGTCCGTTGTCTTCTGCTCACCTGTATTCATGTTCTTAATTGTTACCTGATTGGCAGCAATCTCATCCGTGCCCAGTATAATGCAGAACGGAATGGTAAGCCTGCTTCCGTAGGTGAGCTTCTTCTTGAACTTACCGCCCTCAAGATATATCTGGGTATTGATATCTGCTGCCCTTAATTCTGTGGCAGTCTTGACAGCATAAGTCATATCATCGGTCATCGGTACAACAAGCGCATCTATTGGACATTCAAGCTCTCTGTTTAAGAAATTATTCTCACACAGAACATAGAACAATCTTGTAAGACCGATGGAAATTCCCACTCCCGGCAATGACTTCTTGGTGTAGTACTCTGCAAGATTGTCATAGCGTCCGCCGCTGCACACGCTGCCGTACTCCGGATGATTCTTTATAAATGTCTCATATACCGTTCCGGTGTAGTAATCAAGACCTCTTGCAATGGACAGATCAATCTTATAATAATCCGCCGGCACACCGAAGCCTGCGATATAATCAATTACTGTTGTAAGCTCTGAAAGACCTGCATCGAACACCTCATTGCAGCCGGCAAAGCCCTTAAGCTTCTCAACCTTCTCCTCATTGCTTCCGTCAAATGTGAGGACATCCAATATATCCGAAACCGTAGTCTCAGGCACATTGAGCTCAACAAGCTCCTTTGCAACATTGTCACGTCCAATCTTGTCTATCTTGTCAATGATTCTTAAGATATCCACGGCGCTTTCCTTCACTCCGAAGTTAGCGAAAAGACCGTTTAACACCTTACGGTTATTGATTCTGATGACGAAATTATCAATGCCTAAGTTGTTGAACAGATTATATATGATACTAGGTATCTCTGCGTCATTGACAATACTTAAGCTTCCGTCTCCGACAATATCAATATCTGCCTGATAGAACTCTCTGAAACGTCCCTTCTGTGCTCTCTCTCCGCGGTATACCTTTCCAATCTGGTATCTTCTAAATGGGAATGTGAGCTCTGAATAATTCTTGGCAACATACTTTGCAAGAGGCACCGTAAGGTCAAAACGCATCGTAAGGTCTGAATCGCCCTTGTTAAATCTGTAAATCTGCTTCTCTGTCTCGCCGCCTGCCTTCGCAAGAAGGATTCTGCTATCCTCCAACACTGGTGTGTCAAGCGGATAGAAGCCATACTTGCGGTACACCTTCTCCATCTCTGATTTAATCTTTTCAAATATAACCTGATCCTTTGGAAGAAGCTCCATAAAACCGGATAAAGTTCTTGGTTCTACAATCTCACTCATGAAAAAATCTCCTGTTATAATATAGTATTTTATGTACAAAGAGCATTGCTTAGGAAGCTCTGATGACGCTTACCAGCATAATTGATTTAAGAATAGCATAGAATATTTCAAAATGCAACCTGTCTGAATTTTATAATTTCTTCAAATGCTTAACTTGACAAATCTGCACTTCGTATGCTAACATATATATACTCTTTGCACTGCATACAAACCTACAGTACAAACTGAGCAGACCGTGACACCCTGTCATGGAGTCGGGTCACACAAGTGACAGTGGAATCTATTTCATCCACGGGACAGTAGTTGCTAATACTGAATCGTGGGTGTTTTTTTATACTTTTCTAAGAAAACATTTCGTTTTTAAAACCCACACATAAGTGTTATAGAGTCATATTAACTTTTTAACTATTCACAGGTAACATGGCAGAGCAATTTGTTTCAGGGCGAAAACAAATCGCTTTAACACCACCAAAATGACTTATCGCTCAGAAACGGAGATTAATTATGAAAAAAAATGAATCCACAGCACCGACACATAACACCAATGACAGCGATTTCGAGAAAATTGCCAACAGAGTATCCTTCATCACAATCATGGGCAATGTGCTGTTATCAATCATCAAGCTTTTAGCAGGTATTATCGCACATTCTAACGCAATGATAAGTGATGCCATACATTCGGCTTCAGATGTTTTCAGCACAATAATAGTGATTATCGGAATTAAGATATCGGCTAGGAAGCCTGACAAGGAGCACCCTTACGGACATGAGCGTATGGAATGTGTTGCCGCCATTGTGCTTTCCATAGTCCTCTTTATCACCGGTCTCGGAATAGGTTCAACCGCCGTCAAAAACATTGCAAACGGCAACTACAACACCTTACAGATTCCGGGCATTCTCGCCCTTGCGGCAGCGATTCTCTCGATTGTGTGCAAGGAGGGCATGTACTGGTACACAAGATATAATGCCAAAAAAATCGACTCCAGCGCTCTCATGGCGGACGCATGGCACCATCGCTCCGATGCATTTTCATCAATCGGTGCCCTTGTCGGAATCGCAGGTGCAAGACTCGGCTTCCCGATAATGGATTCTGTTGCCAGCCTTGTAATATTCGTCTTTATTGTAAAAGCAGCATACGATATCTTTAAGGATGCCATAGATAAAATGGTTGACCACTCCTGTGATGACAAGACTGAAAAAGAAATTCGTGACTGTGTCATGGGAAACAAGGATGTACTTGGAATTGATTTACTTCAGACACGTATATTCGGCAACAAGATATATGTAGATGTTGAGATACGCGCAAATGCTTCCTACACATTAAAAGAAGCACACGAAATAGCCGAATCCGTACATAATGATATCGAAAAGAATTTTCCTAAGGTTAAGCATATCATGGTGCATGTTAATCCTGCACTGTAGCAGCCCTTGGGACAGGGGTCTGACCCCTGTCCCAAAGCTACTTCATCACCTTCTCAAGAAGTGCCTGATAGCTGTCAACCACATCATAGACCACATTCTCACCGCTTATCGCCTTGAAGTGTTCTCTCGCGCAATGAATTTTCGCCTTCTCAATCTCGCGAAGCTCCAATGTGTCCATGGTTCCCTTTGTCTCTGCGACAAAATAGATGTGCTTTACCGTTCCACTCTTAAATGCAATAGCCCAATCCGGGGTGTAATGTCCGACAGGTGTTGAAATGTAGAATCCATTCGGAAGCTTTACATACACTGCGACCTCAGAAGCTAACTCAAGCTCCCGTGCAAAATTCCGCTCATTTGCTGAATCATATACAATATGGTCAAACAGGTGCTTATCCGCCTTCATGGCATTCACATCAAGTCTGCCCTTTATCGTGGCATCCGTAAAAATATCGGTGTCATATCTGTCATCTAGTACATCATAGGTGATGTGCCGGATTATTGCCGCCGCCTTCTCATTATTTATGAGCTTAGCCGCGCGAATAATAAATTCCTCAGGATTGTTCTTAAACTGCTCAAATACCTCCCGCTTGATTCCGGTCAATATCCGGATAACCGCTTTTCTTGTAAGTCCCGTCTCATCGACAAGCTTTCCGACCAAATCATACTTTATTCCGCTGTTGGCAGACATACCGTATTCATCATATTTTCCTGTGCTTCGTTTTTTTAATGCGGTTCCGGATGCCAAATCGTTCTCAGACCTTATTTCATCCATGGTTCCAAGCTCGACCTTAAAGAAAAGCTTAGGAACGATAAGCCTGCTGTCAAGCGCCTCCACGGATTTATGCACCAGCTCATCTGTATCGAAATTGACAACATAAGCTGTCCTAGCATTTATCCTGCTCCACAATTCCTTGAACTCCGGCATCGAAAGCTTATCCATGTCAACCCTCAGCTCCACGTTGCCGCCTCTGGCATTCTCCGGTATCATATTCCGGTACAGGCTCTCCGTAATCCGGCTCAGTCTGTTCCCTACAGCCTCCGCAAATTCCGACTGCAAGCCTCTTGCGAAGTCCTCATAGCTCTCACTCGCTATGACGGTGAGCACATTGACATTGTGAACATCAGGACCAAGCACATTCTCATCCATGCGCTCTCCGTCCTCATTGACGCAAAGACGCATACCTCTGCCGACCTCCTGCCGTTTGCGCACATCACTGCCGCTCTGCTTGAGGGTACATATCTGGAACACATTCGGATTGTCCCAGCCCTCCCTGAGCGCCGAATGGGAAAAAATAAATCGCACAGGGGACTTTTTCGGATTCCTATCAAGCAGAAGCTCCTTGTTCTTCATAATGAGGTCATACGCGTCAACATCATCTGAGGATGTCTCCGAACGTCCAACCTTGCTGTTGACCATATGCCCCTTCTTGTCGATTGAGAAATAGCCCGCATGAGTACTTTTAGCGCTGATACTCTCAATGTATCTCCTATAATCATCCTCGCCTTGTTCATACTCAAGATTGTTTACAATATCCTCATATTCCTGCTCAAACATATCCGCAAAAATGCCGTTCTCAGGATTCCCGGACTTATCGTATTTTCTGTAGTGCTCCACCTCATCGATAAAGAACAGCGATAGCACCTTAATTCCTTTATAAAAGAGCTGACGCTCCCTCTCGATATGTGAGAGGATTGTCTCGCGAATCTGTATTCTCCTAATCTGCTCCTCGCTGACCTTACCGATGACATCCCCCGCAAAAATCTTTATTCCGTTGAGAAACTCAACAGAGTTATCACGTCCATCTATATTTTTTACAATAAAATTATTGTTGTACTCCTCAAGCTCCCCCGAACCGGCATACAGATTGAATCCAAGCCCAGCCTTCCTTGAAACAGTTCTTATCCCGGATGTGCCCTTCGCGTGGAACTGAATCACAGCCACAGGGTTCGCTTTTGACAGGTTAATGCTCTCAAGATAGACATAGCTCTCCGTTGCGGAAGTCCCCGATTCCTGAATACCCTTCACCGCAATCTTTTTCACAAGCTTCTTATTGTAGGCATCCATCGCGTCAAGGCGGTATACCATATTATAGACACTGTCGCTTCTGTGTGTAGCCGAATAGCGTAGCGTCATCAGTGGATGAAACTCCTCGAGATTTTTCTTTGTCTGCTTGCCCTCAACGGACTGCGGCTCATCAATAATGACAATCGGATTCGTCTTTGCAATAATATCAATCGGGCGCCGCGACCTGAATTCATCAAGCTCCATGTATATCCTTCTGGCGTCCTTTCCCTTGGCATTGAACGCCTGAGAATTGATAATCATTGCACTGATTGAACTGTCTGAGGCGAATCTGTCAAGCTCGGTCAGCTTTGAAGAATTGTAGATAAAAAACCTGATTTTTTTACCGTACTGCTCCGCAAAATGCTCCTGCGTGACCTGAAATGATTTGTACACGCCCTCACGGATGGCAATGCTTGGAACAACGATGATAAATTTGCTCCAGCCATAATTCTTGTTGAGCTCATACATGGTCTTGATATAAGTATAAGTCTTACCTACACCTGTCTCCATCTCTATCGTGAGGTTGTACGTCCCTTCCAGCTTCTGTGAAGGCTCAATCTGATTGGCGCTCTGAAGCTTCTGTATATTCTCCAAAATAATCCTGTCACTAAGTTCCGGAACAACAGGATGGTTTCCCCAGCCTGTAAAATTCCTTTCCTCAATAAATGACATCTGATAGCTGTCATTGCTGCTGTCCATAATGTAGGAGGAAGTAAGATAAGGCTGTCCCGCAAAAACGTCCACCACAGCCTTTGCCGCATCAGCCTGAAACTTCTGGTACTTAAAATGTAGCTTCATCGACATCCCCCCTATATCACCTTCACCGATGTGTCGGGTGACAATAATTTAAAAATCTCACCCACATTGATTTTCGACGGACTGTCCGCAAAGCTGCTGTCCCTGAAAACCGCGCGTACAGGCTTCTTCCCCGCAATCGCCCTGATTACGGTGTCTGGTATGTTCTCATTGAAACAGGCAATCAATGCTCCGTTGTTATAATCGTGTACTGTGAAGCCTTCTATATTCTCAGTGGTGTATGGCAATGAGAGAGGAAGTCCCCACTCAAGGAGGCAGCCAAACAGAAGGTCTAAATCCTTGCGGTCCGGTTTTATATTGGATTCAAGCATCGAAAGTAAATCCTGCGAATACTCATTGGCACTGTAGTATACGTCGGTCATGTTAGTAGAATCGACAGAAAAAACTCTAAAACCATAATCTATATCAGCATTTGTCGCTTCTTTTATTTTTTTTGCGGCTCTTTTAATACGCTCCTGACCTATTTGACATATATTTTTATATCCGAGTTTGAATGCCTCTGAATTTTCAGCGCATTGTTCCGGAAGCTGTACCAATATAAATTTTCTCTTTCCGTTTTCTTCTGAATTTAATTTCATCAAAGCATGTGCCGTTGAGGCTGAACCTGAAAAGAAATCCAATACAACATCATCATCTTTAACATTTGCAACCTTCATAATTGCTCTGATGAGTTCAATCGGTTTTGGATTGCTAAATACATTCTTAACCCCGAACAAATCAGTCATGCAATCATTAGCCCCTTGATTATGGCCAAATTGCTCATGTGACCACCAATTAGTAGCACATTGACCTTCATCTTCTCTTTCAAATTGATAGTACTTCTTTCTTGGCATTCCATCACCGCCCTTTGGAAAGTACATTCTCCCTTCTTCAAGGTATTTCCTGTAAGTTGATTCGTCACCCATCCACTCTTCATCGAGAATTTTTCCGGTCGGTGTTATTATCCTGTATCTGCTTCCGTTTTGACCCGAACCGGTTTTCCAGGGTTTGCTTGCCCAAGGTCCTTTAGGGTCATTATCGACATTGGAAAAGGTTGCCGTCAGATCTAACTTTCCTACTCCAACCTGCTTTAAGTATGCACTGTCTTTTGCATATACCAGAATATGTTCAGCCACAATGCCTATCATTTTAGTTTTATCATTAGGCTGATTATGTCTCCTTCTCCAATGGATGTGTCCCTCAAAATTCTGTTTTCCAAATACTTCATTGCATATCATCTTCAAATTTTCTAATTCATTGTCATCTATGCTGATAAAAATTACGCCGTCTCTCGATAATAGATTACGTGACAAAAGCAATCTTGAAAATATCATTGAACACCATTTAGAATGGAAACGTCCACTTGTCTCCGGATTGATTACCATGTGATTTCCTATTTCATCTACTATTCCGGACTTGATTTCATATTCGTCGACCGAAACCTTAAATGAATCGTTATATATAAAATCATTTCCCGTATTGTATGGAGGGTCAATATATATCAACTTTATCCCCTCTAAATAGCTCTCCTGAAGAAGCTTTAATGTTTCTAAATTATCTCCCTCAATATAAATATTCTGTGTTGTATCCCAGTTTACACTTTTATCAGGTTGTGGACGCAGTGTCTTTCTAATCGGGGTGTTGGCATCGATAATCGCCTGCTTTTTTCCTACCCATGATAATCCGTAAAATTCCTTCTCGTCATCTATAGTATCTGTAAGCATCTGTTTTAACATTGTAAAATCAACACTTTTTTCAATGCCGCCATCCACCCCACGGCTTTCTGTTACACAGCATGGAAAAAAATGATTAATAATTTCAATGTTACTTTGTATCAAATCTTTGCTTTGCATATTCATCTTGTCTATCATTATATTTTTCACCTAACGTCCTAAAACCTTTTTAGTAAATGCAGCTGCGAATGTCTCTACTCCTTTTCCTGTACGATCCGGCAAATCCAGCTCATATCTTGCACTTGCGTATAGAGCATCTACATTCCCATCTATTTTTTCTATTATCATATAATTTATGTCTCTTGGTATCGGATAATACAGAACGTATAAATTCGTTTTAAATCTATCTCTAAGCAGAGCCAAGCTCTTATATTTAAGAATATCCCTTTCCAGGTAATTTTTTAATTTCTGTTCACTGAACGGTATTTTGGAGCTTGCTGTATGCTTTTTGAACTCAATGACCGCTGTTACTTCATTATTTTCATCAAAAAGAACCGTGTCCGCATCACCCGGCCAGAAATATGGCTTATGAGATAAATATCCTTCCAGCGATGAAGTCGAGTATATCAGTCCAGCCTGTCCTAATTTTGCCGGATAACGTCTCAATTGACTGATTCTTTCCTGAATCTCTTCTGCATCTAATTGAGATACCAAATTCTGTTCTGTATAACACTTTGACATATCAAGCTCAACGACTTTTTCCTGTCCGTTATCCCATAGCTTCTCAGGCACATCCCTAAACAGCATATATTTTTCTGACATATTTTGATGCCTCATAAAGCGATATAATCTGTTAGACTTTTCTTTCCCATCGCAATCGGAAATCAGTTTCATGAGTTCAAGGGCACTCTGATTGTGTATTTCATCTGAATCACTAATTCGCTTAATCCATACTTCGTCACATACGCTATTCGTTTCCCAGTTTACAAAAAAATCAAATGCTGTGGCATACAGATTTCTCTTTCTGAACGCCGCAGAATCAAACCATTCCTCCGGGTCACCACAATATTCATTCTTTTTAGCTGTTTTGGTACGGTCAGACGCTAAAGCTAAAATTGGTTTACTAAGCATATATTTCTTCCTCAAATTTATTATTGTCCGCGTAAAATAAAACGATGTCATGGAAAGTAAATTAATCCATTTAACATAGTAGCAAATCCCACACCTATTGTAAATAAGACTTTAATGCGCAAAAAATCTATGATTTCCTGACTATCTTCTTAGTACACTGTTGGGCACATCGTACACACCGATTACGAATTTCTGTACGGTCAGATTGTGATGTGCAATTTCTCCTTCAGCTTCAAGCTTAATCACAGTGCGCATTATATTGACGCAGGATTTTTCAACCTCACTCAGTGTAACCTTGCCCTTGCACATCACGTCCTCCGCCAACATTCTTGCAAGTCTGGTTGAGGTGTTATCAAAGATACGCGCCCTCACCCTTCCCGGAAGCTCTATCATCGCCATCACAAGGTCATCATTCGTGGTGTGTCGAAGAATCGTCTGTATCTCCTTATCAGACATCTCCAGCAAGGTGAGGGATGTCTGATTTATAATGGAATAATCCCTCTCATCGACCTCCCTGTTGTCCTCACAGAGCGACCTCACCCATTTGTCACGCTTATCATCCTCTTTTATCTGCTCATCCTCAGCGCTTTCCTCTTCCTTCTTCTGGAGAATATCCCTGAGAAACTGTGGCATAAGCGACTGCATATAATTTCCCAGCCTGCTTACACTAACCCCATCCTGAATCAGACAGGCAGCCTTGTAATACATAAGCACAATCAGACCTTCATAGGCGTGATAATCATCGGCGGCAATCATGTTAAGCCCCATCTCAGACATAACCGCCGGCTCATCGCCATCCACAACCTGCATCATCAGCCTGAAAAAAAACTTCTGCGTTCTGTCGCCCTTAGCCAGTTCATCGCACGCATCCCAAAGCGCCAGCAGACCTTGCTGTCTTGCAAGCTCAGAAAAATCCATTATTCTTCTGTAGGCGTCCATCACTCCGGATATCCCAGTGGCATTTTCTCTGTCCCCATTGATGTCAGCACAGCAGCTTTTCAGCTCATTCAAGAAAAATGTATCCATATTGATTCCTCCTCACTAGTAATTACATATTCAATAGATAATTGCCAAACCCATTTTTACCGGTAAACAGTTGTGTAATTTTACTAGTACACTGCCGGACCTTTTGAAACCAGTCGGTCCTTAGCGGCTGTATTTTAGCCGCTTATGTACCGCTACTGGTTTCAAGGAGTGAGAACGTGTCCGGAAGGGTACTAGTAAAATTACACAACGTACGGCTGTCGCACACTGGGTTTCGCAATTAACTACTCTATCAGCTTCAATTTCACAAGGCGCGCCCTTATTGCCCCTGTTGTCCTGCCGTGGAGCTCCGACAGCTCCTTTAAGCTCCTGCCGCTTGAAAACTCCTGTGTGAGCCTGTCCTCCTCTTCCTCAGTCCATGGCATAAAGGCACCTGTGTGCGTCTCACGCGCCCTGTCACGCCATGAGTCCTGCGCCCGTCCATCATTTTCAACCTGCGCGTCATCATGCTTACCCACAAAATACTCCACAAACATCTGCTGGATGTTCTTAGGATACATGAGATTGGCATACGAAAAGCCTCTTTCACTCACCTTGGCAATCGTCTTGATTCCGCGCTCTCTTCCAGCCTCCGTCGCAACCTTGTCAAGTCTTCCGTCCTGCTCTCTCTCGGCAATCAGCCCATCTGCCATCATAATTTCACTCAAGCTTCCAGCCGGGATTTTCTTGACGTCATCCCTCTCACATATACGCTCTAACTCCTTTTTTATTTCCGAAACATACATATAATCTGCATAATTAAAATGAGCCGCTTCCTCCTCAAAAAGGTAAAATTCCTGCTTCTCATTCTTCTTGCTTGCCTTGGATAAGGTTGGTTTTTCCTTTTCTTTTGCAGCATTTACTCTATTTGTGAGCAGCTCCGGATATTCTCCCACACATTTTTCTACAACTGAGAGGAAGCTTTCTCCGTATTTTGAGAATTTATTTTCCCCAACTCCCGAAACATTCAACATTTCACTCTTAGAGACGGGAACCTTTGCCGCCATGTCAATCAGGGTCTTATCACTGAAAATTATATACGGAGGCAGATTTTCCTCTCTGGCAATCTCAAGTCTTAACTTCCTCAGCCTGTCAAACAGCTCATAGCCGGCAGATGTAAGCGCATCGGTTGCCTTAGCCTTCTTATTAGAAGCTGTCCTCTCAGGCAGCTTGTCGTCATCCGTAATCTTGACCAGCACCCTTGTATCAGGATTCTTGAGCCTGCTTATATCACCCATTTTTATGACCTGATAATCTCCGACTGTGAGATAGCCTTCAAGCACCAGCTGCTCAACCAGACGCCTTAAAAGATTCTTGTTAGAGGAAGCCAACACACCGTAGGACTTGTACCTTGCGGCGCCTATCTCCTCCAACCGCGCTGTCTTTGCCCCGGAAACCGTATCTATAATGATATTTCTTCCGTATCTGCCATTCGCCTCGTATACGCAGTTTATGATTTTCTTTGCCTCATCCGTCATGTCCAGTGTCTCGAACTCATGCAGACAATTTCCGCAATCGCCGCACGGCTTATCCGGATTCTCACCAAAATATTTCAATATATAGTTGCGGAGACATTCCGTGGTGTAGCAGTATTTCTCCATCACCTGAAGCCTTTTGCTGTCGCGCTCCCTTATCGTCTGCTTGTCTGTTTCGTCCAAATCGGACATCTCCTTGCGCTCCAACAGAAATCTGTTGATAACGATATCCTGCGGCGAAAACAGCAGAATACACTTCGAATCCAGACCGTCTCTTCCCGCTCTTCCGGCTTCCTGATAGTAATTCTCCATGCTCTGAGGCATGTTGTAGTGTATTACGAATCTGACATTAGATTTATCGATTCCCATACCGAAAGCGTTCGTAGCAACCACAATGCTTATGTAATCGAATACAAAATCATCCTGCATGCGCTTTCGCTCCTCAGCGCTCATTCCGGCGTGATATTTTGCGACCGAAATTCCCCTGCTCTTTAACAAATCATACAGATTGTCGACATTCTTCCTTGTCGCGCAATAAATTATTCCGCTGTCACCCTCATGCTCTGCAATATAGTCCAGAATATACTGCTCTTTTTTCTTAGGCTTCTCTACCTGAAAAAATAAATTTTCCCTGTCAAAACCTGTCACCAAGGTATACGGATTGACCAGCCCAAGCGTACACACAATATCATCCCGGACATTCTCCGTCGCCGTCGCTGTAAATGCGCTGATTATCGGGCGTCTGTCAAGCAGCCTTACGAACTCCACTATCTTCATGTAGCTTGGTCTAAAATCCTGCCCCCACTGTGATATACAGTGTGCTTCATCCACGGTAATCATCGATATCCGTATATCCTGTGCAAGCTCAAGAAAGCTGTCCGTAACCAGGCGCTCAGGCGCTACATAGATAATCTTGTACACTCCCCGCCTTGCTCTGTTTACCGTCTCATAAAACATGTTTTCGGAAAGTGAGCTATTGATAAACGCCGCCGGAATACCCGCCTCATTCAGTGCCTTTACCTGATCCTGCATGAGTGAGATAAGCGGCGAAATTACGAGTGTTATGCCGGGAAGCAACATCGCCGGAATCTGATAGCACACCGATTTTCCTGCTCCCGTAGGCATAACGGCAAACACATCCCTGCCCGACAGTATATTGTCAATTACCTCCTTCTGCCCCGGTCTGAACGATCCATATCCGAACAGTGCTTTTAGCGCCTCCTCCGGTGTTCCATAGCTCTTATTTTTCCCCGGCTCATTCTCCGGAAAATCTACATTATCATAGACCGGCATGTCATATTCCGAAGCGTCCTGCCCTTCAAAATCGCTCTCATACTCTACATTCTCCGCCATTTTGAACAGGCTGTCCCATGCTCCGTCATCCATGTATCTCTCATCCAAATTATAATTCTCCTTCATTGTAAACACCTCTAATGCTTATAACAGTTTCATCTCCAATTCCCCTATCCGGAGGGTGCAGCCCTTATTCACTATCACATCTGTTCCGCTTTCCAAACGATTGTAAGAGCTAATATATGTACCATTGCTGGAATTAAGGTCCGTCACAATATAGCTGGCTGCATCGTGATATCTGATTTTCAGATGTATTCTACTGATTGCCGGCTGTGTCCATATCAGATCACACTGGTTTCCTCTTCCTACTATAATTTCATCCTTATCAAAATTGTATACCTTGTCTGTGGAACAGATTAAAACGCTAATCTTACACTGTTCATTATCACTTTGTTCTACCTGAGTTATTGTCTCATCAAAGCCGAATTTATTTTCTATTGACGTAAACGGCTTACCTCCCTTAATACCATTATTAACCGAAGCTGCAGCCATTAACTTTTCACTCTCTTTCGCCTTTTTCTTAGCGGCAGCATAATCCCTCAGTTTTTTCTTTCTTCCCTGCAAAAAAAGTACATCCTGTATTCTGCATTTCTCTTCGTGCAAATCCTGAATTATTTCATCGAATGAACTGTACTTGACAACGCCCTTTTGCTTTGTACACTTTTGGATAATGA
>JBNMLM010000011.1:0-34923 GCA_050874845.1 Eubacteriales bacterium
ACCCCTGTCCCAACTAGTTTTCGTCATCCCTGTGGCTTAATTTGTAGAACATCATCGCGACGTATGCTGTCACGGGAATAAGCACTGTCATCACGAGTGTGAGCTGCAACAGCTTGAAAGCAGCGTCACTATGTATAAGTGCAAGCACAAGACATGCAACATACAGTCCGACTAATATTACGATGGCGGCTATCGCCAATACTCTTTTTTTCATATATTCTCCTTTCAAAAAAGGCACACGCGCATCATGCGGCATGTGCCATAAAAAGGGGAGGATAATTTTCTGTCATTTAAACAGAAAATCGGTAAATCTTCTTTTGTGATAATAAAAGTATTACCATAAGAAAAAGATTTATACGTTCGCTCCACAGCATTTTTTATATTTCTTTCCTGAGCCGCAAGGACATGGATCATTACGTCCAACCTTAGGCTGTGTGTTGACAACAGTTGTGGAAAGCTTCTGCTCCTTGTAGAGAGCCTTACGAGTGTCAGCATCAAGAAGAGCATCCCACTGTGGGAGAGTATATAACCACTCCGCCTTGGCTGCTACCATGTTCTTGTAGAGTAATTCCTTGTCGAAATCCATGGAAACAACTGTGTTCTCGTCCATAGTCTCGATTGGGTTAGGTGCCTTTAAGCTGTCATTGATTCCGTCGAGAACACCTACCATGGTAAGAAGTTCAAGACCGAAGCGCTCAGCAAGCTCCTTAACTGTGCCGCTTACAGGCTCCTTGGCTGCAAGAATCTGCTCATAAACACCTTTTTCAAAATTAAAATATGTTGCCCAGAACATCTGGTATTTCTGGTCGTCCATCTCCTGCTCGTAAGCAAGATTTCTCCATGTTTCAAGTAATGACATGATTATACTTCCTTCTAAAATATTATATTCTTCTGTCGGTTGCAGTAAAACAACCATAGTAAAATCATTTTATAACATAAGCAGGGCAACGTCAAGACTGAAATTTGCCTGCGCTGTAGCCGATGAGTATTTCCGGAAAGCGTGTCTGAAGGGCATTTAAGACCAGCTCAACCGAATCCTTAGTCTTATGATGAACGATGTAGTGCTTTTTGTCATTTGCGACAACACTGAGTGAGTAGCTTATATCGTGATGCAGCAGTCTTGTGTGAAGAGTACCGAATTTATATGCCCATACAATTACATCCAGTGGGACAATATGTATATTGTGCCTGTCATAGGCGATAAAGAAGTTGTCCGTGAGAGTGATTCCAGGTGCATAGGCATGGGAGGCTTCGAATTCATCGCATGCGGACTGATACAGCTCCACTTTATTGCCATATCTGGAAAGACGAAGGACAGTGCGCGAATAAAGGGGATTTATAAGTGAGACAATAATTATAATCTCATGTATGATTGCAAGCAATGTTGTGAGTGCAATAAGTGCGAGGAGAATATATTCTCTGCCCTGGGACATTCTGTATTGGTTTATCAAAACCTTGCTGCTCATCATATTGAGAGCCTGACTTGTCCAATTGAGGTTATAGCTTACAAGATTGTTCAGCGTATCTATTTCCGGTATATTAGAGTCGAGCTTGGCACTGCATTTAAACTGTGTAAGCTGTGCCGGAGGTGTTGATGTAAGTTCGTTTAAGCCGAGTGCGGATGCGGATATCAGGACATAGTAGCAGTTGTTGTCATATAGACAGTAGTAGTAGCATGCCTTTATTTTTGAGCCGTGCATTCGGTTCACGCCTGTATAATAGAGGTTCGAAAGATTTGCCTTGACGTAAGGGGTACGGTTATGGTATGCGGCAGTTGCCTGCACCGGATTTTCGACAACCGGGACTGAAAACAGATTGTAGAGCCTTGTGGCATGCAGGATAAAAATGCTGAAAATAATAAAAAACCCCGGCATGATAAGCTTGCGGCGGTTTATTTTCTTGATGGTTGCCTGAAGATGGAATGTATTCATTAATGTGTGCCCCTTTTTACTGGTTAATACGATAAGTATACGGTTATTTCATTAATAATTCAAGGTCAGCTTGCATTTTACAGGAAAAATTGGTACTATATTGCGGTGAAAGTTTGAAAGTGAAACTTTTAAACTGTTTATTGGTGGCAGTACTGCGAGCAATGCCTGCAGTATGTATGGGTATATATAAGAAGGGGATTTATGATGGCAGCATACAGAAAATTTGCGCAGTGGTATGACAGTTTTATGTCGGACATTCCTTATGGAGAGTGGGCAGAATATATAATTGACAGATTGAAAAAGTATGGCGTTGTTCCGGGTGCTATATATGATAACGAAAATTCCGGGAGTGACATAAATAATAATAATACTGAAAATGACGTCATTCTTGAGCTTGGCTGCGGTACCGGAAGTATGTCAAGGTATCTGTGCATGGAAGGCTACCATGTTGTCGGAATCGACCTTTCATCCGATATGATAAAGGAAGCGCGAAAGAAGATTATTCCCGGTTTTGAACCCTATGTAGGAGATATGAGGGTTCCGTTTCTTGAAGCTTCAAGCTGTGGGGCTGTGGTGAGCGTGTGTGATTCCATGAATTATCTCACATCAAGGTCGGATATAGAGCTTACAATAAAGGCTGCGTACAGGCAGCTTCGCGATGGCGGAATTTTTATTTTTGACATGAAGACGGACAGCTTTTACAGGGGTGAGCTGGGGGACAATGTCTTTGCAGACAGAGCCGGAAGGGTGTCTTACGTCTGGCAGAACCATTACGATGAAAAGACACATATAAACATGTATGATATCACCTTCTATCGGAGAATATTCGCAAATATATGCTTAAGCTACAGGGAGAAGCACAGGCAGAGAGCGTATTCTGCAAAGCAGATTAAGGATATAGCCGCAAAATGCGGAATGGAGCTATTAGAGCACACGATAAGAGGTGAGAGGGCTTACTACATATTAAAAAAATAGATAATTGTGAAGCGCAAATATACCAGTGAACAGTTGTGTGATTTTGCCGGTAAACTGTGTTTTACAATTACCTAAATAATATAAAAGAATTAGAGGAGAAAACATGGAAGATTATATTGTTAGAGCAACAGCGGCGGACAATCAGCTCCGCGCATTTGCCATTTATTCAAAGAATCTTGTCGAGGAGGCGAGACAGAGACATAATACATCACCTGTTGCGACTGCGGCTCTTGGAAGAATGCTTTCGGCTGCGGCTATGATGGGAGTGATGATGAAGGGTGATGACGATCTGCTCACCATAAAGATGGAGGGCGACGGACCTATCGGCGGAATTATGGTTACGGCCGATTCGAAGGCAGGAGTGAAGGGCTATGTGGGAAATCCTGATGTCATGCTTCCTCCTAACAGCAAGGGTAAGCTTGATGTCGGCGGAGCGGTAGGAAAAGGAATGCTCACTGTTATCAAGGATATAGGAATGAAGGAGCCCTACAGCGGAAGCTGTGAGATAGTCACGGGAGAGATAGCGGAGGATTTAACATACTATTTCGCTTCGAGTGAGCAGGTGCCATCGGCGGTTGCACTCGGAGTGCTTATGGAGCATGACAATACGGTCAAGCAGGCGGGCGGTCTTATCATTCAGGTTATGCCGTTTGCTGAGGATGCGCTTATCGACAGGCTTGAGCAGAAGATAAACAGTATGAGTTCTATAACCTCAATGCTTGAGAAGGGCATGACACCGGAGGATATATTGAATGAAGTGCTTGGCGAGTTCGGAGTTGATATAAATGAAAGGACCCCGGCGGCATTCAGATGTAACTGTTCAAAGGAGCGTGTTGAAAAGGCACTTATAAGTATCGGAAAGAAGGAATTAAAGGAGATGATTGACGAGGGAAATCCGATTGAACTCAAATGTCATTTTTGCAATACAAGCTATGATTTTTCGGTCGAAGAATTGAAAAAAATACTTAGATATGCAAAAGGATAATTCTTGACACCCTTATGTTTCTGTGCTATTCTAACAATGTGCTGTATTTAAGCACGTATGCTGTGGTAAAGTACTACAGTATGAATTTTTTTTAAATATTTTGGAGGTATCACAATGAGCAAGGGTACAGTTAAGTGGTTCAGCAACTCAAAGGGCTACGGATTCATTTCTGACGAGAACGGCAAGGATGTATTCGTACATTACTCAGGTCTTAACATGGAAGGCTTCAAGTCTCTTGAAGAGGGCCAGGCTGTAGAGTTTGACGTAGTAGACGGCGCTAAGGGACCACAGGCTACAAACGTAACAAAATTATAATCAACGAAGTTTTACAGTGTGCCTTTTTAATATATATAAAAGAGCAGTATTTGTACTTAACGAGATTATGAAAATAGGGATTGCCATATCGGCAATCCCTATTTACTTGCGTTTTTAAGTGCAACATTATTTATTTATGTTTTTGTTAAAGTCCGGCATCTTGCTGCCTGAGGATGACTTAGAACCCTTCTTAGCATTGTTCTTTTGCTCCTTGACAGGTGGCTTTATATCCTTATAGTATTTGTTGTGTATTCTGTTAAAGAGGAATACACATCCGGCGAATATGATGATTTCTGTTATAAAACAGCCTATCCTGTTGAAGATTATGCCTGATGAATAGAAGTTAGCCGGAAGATATATCAATGTCTGTAAGCCTATTATTGATACCAGATGAATCCTCTTGAGCTCTTTGTGGCATACAGCATAGAACATTACGGATAACATTGTGTTGAAAATGAGGAACATAATGCTCTCTGCCCCTGAGAATAAGTATACATAAGATGGGGAGCTGTATAAAAACCATACATCGTTGAGCTGCTTGGTGGCTTCCTCAATAGTATCGTAGCCGTTTGCGAGTGCGGCAAGCCCGGATGAGTTGAGGGTAAGGCACAGGGAATAGTTGAGGAAAATTGTGACTGCAGTTATGATTGCTTCTGTAAGCGCCACGCCCACACCTATTCCGTATGCATCGCAGTATTCAGCATAGTATTTGCGGATGAACCACATTGCAAAGAAACGTCCGCATACTATCAGCGAGGATGTTATAAGCAGCACCATAAAGCGCGCTACAGCGAGGGTGGCTGTTCCGGCGTCCTGCGGAATTGTCAGCGAGAGCAGACCGGAGAGAAAACTACCTATCATTATGTAGAACAGAAGATAGGATGTGGCGCCGTACAGTACCGGCATAAATCTCAGACCTACTACACGTCTGGTTGTGAAGGTGACGAGTATGCAGGCACACAGGAGAAGAATCCCCGACGCCGCAATAAATGATATAGTAAGAGATGGAATTGTCTTACTAAAGTCAAAAAGACCACTTAATTCGGATGCAATATCAAAATTCATACATATATCCTCTCATTAATTATATATTTTGTCCGAATGGACTATTCAATTATAGACTAATCATTATAATCAATCAAATGAAATTTTATTAAATTCTTGAAAAATTAAAAAGTTTCAGTATAATAACAATTATGTATTTTTTGTAAGAGTTTGTTGGAGGTAATTTATGGCGGTTATCAGTGGAAGTAATATGTACGATATTCTTCGTAAGTCTTTTTCAATATTGAACCCACAATTGATGCACCATAGCGAGAGAACAGCATATATTTTGTATAAAATGTTGCAGACCGAAGGACATATGAGCAACAAGGAGATGGCGGATTATGTCATAATCGCAGTTCTGCATGATATAGGAACATGTAAGCTCGAATACATACATAAGTGGGCACAGTTCGAGAAGGATGACGTATGGCCGCATTCTATATTCGGTTTTCTGTTTCTTAAGTACCTGTCACCGCTTGACGATAAGGCAGAGATAGTGCTTTACCACCATCTCGATTATAATAAGCATTATCTGATTAAGAGCCAGTATATAAAGATAGCAGAATATCTTTTCATGGCGGACAAGATTGATGTCACCATGAGCATGCCGGGAACTTTAGAATCAGATTATCTTCAGAAGTACCGCAATATTAAGTTTTCGGCGGAGGCGCTTAATCTTTTTCTGAAGTCGAATACAAGATATAATATACTTGAGAGCCTTAAGAAGGAGGATTACCTTAAGGAACTTGATGAACTTATTGCTTCGGTCAGCTTTTCGGAAGATTATAAGAGAAAATTTCTTCAGATGTTGATTTATATAATTGATTTCCGCAGCCAGTACACGGTAATACATACGCTTGCCACAACGATTTTTGCGCAGGAGTTAGGCGATCTGATGAATCTGTCCGGTCAGGACAAGTATAATATGTATTACGGAGCATTGTTACATGATATCGGAAAGATTGCAATTCCGCTGTCGATACTTGAATCCACAGGAAAGCTGTCTGATAAAGAGATGGACATGATGAAAAAGCATGTGGAGATTACAGACCATGTTCTTAAGGGCATAGTGGATGACGATATAAGGGAGATTGCGATAAGGCACCACGAGAAGATTGACGGCAGCGGCTATTTCAGGGGTCTTAAGGGGGACGAGCTTACAAGACCGCAGCGTATAGTTGCTGTTGCGGATATTATAAGTGCCCTGTACGGAAAGCGAAGCTACAAGGAGGCGTTTGCTCCTGATAAGATTAAGGCTATAATTCAGGCTGATGCCGACAACAATAAGATATGTCCTGCGGTGGTGGATGTTGCTGTGAAGAATATGGAGAGCATAATTCAGAACTTTGAAAAGAAAAAGGATGCAGTGCTCGGAACATATATGCAGATAAAAAAACAGGAAAATGATATATATGAGCAGTTTAAAGGCTTGTAAAAACATGGAAACATGGGGATGCTGCCGGCGCCATGATGGCGCCGACGACATCGTTCCCATGTTTTTTTCTTATAGATATACAGATTACTTAAGCGCCTTCTGTGCAAAGTCGGTGTCAACTAGGTCGGAGTAAGGGGCGTATTCCTTTATCACGCCGGCTTCGTAGAGGATATCCTGAAGGAGAGTGAAGCTGTCTTTTGAGAATACAAGGTCATTTTTCCATGTATCCTGAGATTTGTATCTTTCGACAATGATTGCTATGGTGTCTACGTCGGTATCAGGAAACTGTGGCGCGATGACCTTGGCAATGTCCTCGGAGGAGTGCGAATTGACGTATTCCATTCCACGCTGGAGGGCATTGGTGAAGCCCTGTATTATCTCAGGATTTTTATTTATATAGCTTTTCTTTGCACTGTAGGCGGTATACGGAACATAACCGCTGTCGACACCGAGACTTGCGACAACGTAGCCGGTGCCCTCCTTCTCAAGGGCGGTGGCGTGCGGTTCGAACTCAACAGTGAAGTCGCCCTGCCCGCCGGCAAAAGCACCGCTTGTTAGTCCGAAATCTATGTTCTGGACTATTTCTAAGTCTGTTGAGATGTCTATTCCGTTATTTTTCAGGATGTATTCAAGAACCATTTCAGGCATCCCGCCGGCTCTTCCGCCAAGTATCGTGGCTCCCTTTAGCATATCCCATGAAAAATTATCGATGGGTTTTCTTGACACAAGAAAATTGCCCGCGCGCTGCGTCAACTGCGCGAAGTTGACCGCATAATCGCTGTTGCCCTCATTGTAGGCGTAGATTGAGGATTCGGAGCCCATGAATCCGATCTGCGCCTCGCCCGAGATAAGAGCTGTCATAACTTTGTCTGCACCGAAGCCTGTGACAAGCTTCAGATTGATTCCCTCTTCCTCGAAATAGCCGTTTTCTATTGCAACATATTGAGGAGCATAAAAAATAGAATGAGCAACCTCATTCAAAGTAACATCCTTTAGTGAATTTTCATTTTTTTTACATCCGCAAAAAAGGAGCGGAACAGTAAAAATAAGCATGACGATTGATAAAAACAAAGAAACTCTTGCTTTCAAGATAACCTCCAACAATTTGTTAGGTCCAAGGTTCTGACCATGATATCATAGTATATGGATACTGGGAAAAAATGTGACTTTTTACAGCTGCTTTGAGGCAGGCAGCAAGCGACTGCAATTTTTTAATTTAATGCTTGAAAAAGGGAAAGTTATAATGTACTATATGTATTTGTGTTTAGAATCAAGCAGGATTTCATAATACAATACATATAAGTCGGAGGCGTTATGGCATACAGAGTACTTGCACTTGATATAGATGGAACTCTTACAAATTCTAAAAAGCAGATTACGGAAAGAACTAAGAGGGCGGTGTCGGCAGCGGCGGCAAAGGACGTGAAGATTGTGATTGCATCGGGGAGACCCGTGCAGGGAATCAGGTCTTTTGCAAAGGAGCTTGAGCTTGAGAAGAATGATGGGTATATTCTGTCATTTAATGGTGGAAGGCTTATATCATGCAGGACAGGCGAGATAATTCATGATATGAAGCTGCCGATTGAGTATCTGCCGGAGATATATGAGCTATCTAAAAAATATAAAGTGAATCTGATGTCATACGAGGGCGATGACCTTATAACCGAGGAGCCGGATGACGAATTTCTTGCTATAGAGGCTAGAATAAACGGTCTGGGAATCAAAAAGGTTGATAATTTTGTGGAACATATCAATTTCCCGATTAACAAATGTCTGATGCTGGGAGACGGAGATTATCTTGCAGAGGTCGAGAAAAAGGTTCATGCCGCGCTGTGCGTCAGAATGGATGTATACAGGTCGGAGCCATATTTCCTTGAGATACTTCCTAAGGGTGTCGACAAGGCAAAATCGCTTGAGAGCTTCCTCAAAATTATAGGCTGCAAAAGAGAAGAACTCATGGCATGTGGTGACGGGTTCAATGACCTCACGATGATAAAGTATGCCGGACTCGGCGTGGCGATGGCTAATGCGCGGGAAGAGGTAAAAAAATGCGCCGATTATATAACGGCATCCAATGATGAAGACGGTGTCGCTTTAGCAATTGAACACTTTATTTTATAAAAAAAATTTGTTAATTTATTTGCAAAATATAGTGGACTTTACAACTTCATTGTGCTAAAATGCTATTGTGCTGTTAAAGCGATGTATAGATTTGCCTGATTACAGGCAACATGGCAATTAACAAAAAAGGAGTATTATATGGGTAAGAATTTAAAATCAGAAGCGGTTGATCATCTTTTTGAAGCAATTATGACATTGAAAGATCTTGATGAATACTATGCATTTTTTGAGGATGTATGTACTGTAAATGAACTTCTATCATTATCACAGCGCTATGAGGTGGCAAGAATGTTGAGACAGAGAAAGACATATCTTGACATCGCAGAAAAGACAGGTGCCTCCACAGCAACCATCAGCCGTGTCAATCGTTCACTTAATTATGGAAACGATGCCTACGATATGGTATTTGAGAGACTTAGCATCAAGGATGAAGAACAATAAAAATGGGACAAGGGTCAGACCCCTGTCCCAACGAATTGGGACAAGGGGTCTGACTCCTTGTCCCATTATTTCTTGTTGGGACAGGGGTCTGGTCCCTCTGTCCCACTCTTTGAGTTGAATTCGTCTATAATGTTCTCGACCATTTCCTTCTTGAGGTACATATCAAAGCATAGATAGCAGATGAACGAAAATGTCCGCAGATAGTCTCTCTCCTGTTCATCGGTGACATCGGAGAAGCTGTTCTCCGCCTTCTTGAACATGGATATGATGTCCTTTGTTATCGGGGAAAGGCGTTCGCGCTCACCTTGATAAATCTCCTTATATATATGTTCTAAGGAAACACTTCCCTTGTCACCGAAGAACCTGTCGGTGAGGGGACCAAGTATTGACTGTATGTCACTTATCGACATCAGTGTCTTAAAATAGTAGATAAACATCAGGGTTATCATGTGGTCATGTGAGTATTTCTTTTTGACCGGTGGAGGAAGAAGATTATTCTTGGCATAATTGTTAATCATGGTCTTGGTGAGAATCTTGTCCTCCTCATTGCGCTTGGTGGCCTCAAGGTGGGTATCCATGAATGTCGTGACCTGATCCATGTACAGGTCAATATTGGGTATCTCGCCCGGACGTATATAATCAAGCTTTGCGAGCTTGTGAAGCATATCTGCTAAAAATTCAGAATGTTCAAGTGACATGTTGCAACCTCTTTTCTATATGACATAGTTCTGATGTCTGGTTCATTATAACCTAATTACTCATTAAAAACAAGAAAAACATGATTCGGGTGCCAAAACATATAAATGCATAATTTCAAATAATTATAGTGACTTTTATATTTTTATGTGCTATGATATATATGATTTCTGAATATTTTGGAGGGTAGGACAATGGGTATTATTTCAAGATTTAAGGACATAATGTCCGCTAACATCAATGCGCTTCTCGACAAGGCAGAGGATCCGGAGAAGATGATAGATCAGTATCTGCGCAATCTCGAGAGCGATCTTGCCAAGGTTAAGCAGGAGACGGCTTCTGTTATGGCAGAGGAGGCTAAGGCTAAGAGACAGTTAGATGAGTGCACGGCAGAGGTTGCCAAGATGCAGAGCTATGCTGAGAAGGCGGTTCTTGCAGGCAATGACGAGGATGCCAAGAGATTCCTCATGAAGAAGAAGGAGCTTGTTGTTAAGCAGACATCTCTTCAGGAGACATATACTCTGGCTGCTGAGAATGCTGCTAAGATGCGCCAGATGCACCAGAAGCTTGTCGGGGATATCAGCCAGCTCAATTCAAGAAGAGATGCAATCAAGGCTAAGATTGCGGTTGCAAAGACCCAGCAGACAATCAATAAGATTGGAGCCAGTGTGGATGGGGCAGCAGAGAACCTTTCAGCATTTGACAAGATGGAGGCTAAGGCTAATAAGATGCTTGATGAGGCTAATGCCATGGCAGAGCTTAACAGAAGCGGCGTCGATTCAATCAATGATATTGCACGTAAGTATGAGGGCATGTCAACACCTGAGGTTGATGACGAGCTCGCAGCACTTAAGGCTAAGATGGGACAGAATTAATTGATTTTTACGGAAGCACCTCGTGCGACTGGTATACCGGTTGACGGGGTGCTTTTTAAGTTTCAGGGATGAAGCTTTTTTGATAGATGTGTTATTTTGAAAGGAAATAAAAATGAGTATTTATGATACTTTAAATGAGCAGCAAAGGGAGGGCGTTTTTACAACGGAGGGACCAGTGCTTCTGTTAGCAGGGGCAGGTTCCGGAAAAACCCGTGTTTTGACTCATAGGATAGCATATTTAATAGAAGAGAAGAATGTCAATCCATACAATATTCTTGCAATCACATTCACCAATAAGGCTGCGGCTGAGATGCGCGAGCGAGTTGACAGACTTCTGGGGATGGACGCAGGAGGGGCATGGATAATGACATTCCATGCGGCATGTGTGAGAATACTCCGAAGATACATAGAGAGAATAGGTTATTCCAACAGCTTTACAATCTATGATACCGATGACCAGAAGTCGATAATCAGACAGATTCTGAAGAAGCTTGACCTTGATACCAAGCTCTATAAGGACAGAGCGGTATTGACCGATATATCAAGAGCGAAGGATAAGCTGAAGGGACCGGATGAGATGGAGCTTGAGGCAGGTGCCAACTATCACCGGAAGAAGGTGGCAGAGGTTTACAGAGAATACCAGAGGCAGTTAAAGGCTAACAATGCGCTTGATTTTGATGACATTATATGCAGGACGGTTGAGTTGTTCGGGTCATGCCCGGATGTGCTTGATTATTATGGCGAGCGCTTCAGATACATCATGGTCGATGAGTATCAGGACACCAATATGGCGCAGTTCAAGCTTATAAGCCTTTTGGCGGCACGTTTCAGAAACCTGTGTGTTGTGGGTGATGACGATCAGTCGATTTATAAATTCAGAGGAGCCAATGTAAGAAATATTCTGGATTTTGAGAGCGTGTTCCCGGAGGCTAAGGTTATAAAGCTTGAGCAGAATTACCGTTCCACACAGAATATACTCGATGCTGCCAACGCTGTAATAAAGAACAATGAGGGACGAAAGGATAAGAGTCTGTGGACGGACCAGGGTGCAGGCGATAAGCTTGCGTATAATGTATATAATACGGCATACGAAGAGGCGTATGGTATTGTGTCCGATATAAAGAAACGGGCGGCAGAGGGCAATAATTACAATGACTTTGCGATATTGTACAGGACCAACGCACAGTCGAGAGTACTTGAGGAAAAGTTCGTGGAGCTGGGTGTGCCTTATAGAATATACGGTGCGGTGAATTTCTATGCCAGAAAAGAGATTAAGGATGTTCTTGCTTATCTTAAGACGATAGACAATGCGAGGGATGAAGTCGCGGTAAGAAGAATTATCAATGTGCCTAAACGTGGAATAGGTGCCGCAACAATTGAGAAGGTGGCAGCTTACGCTGAGGACAATGACTTAAGCTTTTATGCTGCTGCAGCGAATGGCAGTAAGATACCGGGACTTGCTAAGGCAACGATAGGAAAGCTTGACAATTTCTGTACACTCATATCCGCATTCCGTGCAAAGGCAATGCAGATGTCGATTAAGGAGCTTATATCCGATATAGTTGAGAGCATAAGATATGAGGAGTATCTCTCCGATGACGATGAACCGGATGAGATTGCGGACAGGATGTCGAATATAAATGAACTTATTTCAAAGGCGGCAGCGTATGAGGAGAATACGGATATGCCGACCTTGTCAGGCTTCCTTGAGGAGGTTGCACTTGTCGCGGATATTGACAATATGGATGAGAATAATAATGTTGTTTCACTTATGACACTTCACAGCGCGAAGGGGCTGGAATTTCCTATTGTGTACCTTGCAGGCATGGAGGATGGCAATTTTCCAAGCTACATGGCGATTACGTCCGATGACAAGAGCGACCTTGAGGAGGAGAGGAGGCTGTGCTATGTAGGAATCACGCGTGCGAGGCAGAGACTTGTGCTAAGCATGGCAAAACAGCGCATGGTCCGCGGAGAGATGATGCTGTGCAAGCAGTCGCGCTTTATAAGTGAGATTCCGCCGCAGTTATTATCTGAGAGCGGACAGGGAATAAGAAAGCCAATGGCATTTTCTGATGATAAGGGTATCAGGGCTGCCGAAGCTGCCATGAGGGAGGCATTGCCGTGGAACCACCCGGTAGCAAAGAAAAACAGCGCAGTCTGGAATAAGCCGGCTGTTTCGATGGCTGATATCCCAAAAGGAGCACCTAAGGTCGCAGCAAGCCTTGATGAGCTTGGCTATGCGGTGGGAGACAGGGTAAAGCATGTAAAATTCGGTGATGGTACAGTACAGAACATTGTATCAGGAGGCAGGGATTTCGAGGTTACGGTGCAGTTCGATTCGGCAGGTGTCAAAAAAATGTTTGCTTCTTTTGCAAAACTGGTAAAAATTGACTAGATATTTTTAACAATATATGATAAAATTATACTTAAGTTTATAAGCTGATAGCGTACAAAGCTTTTTGTGCCGGTATCATAATATATTTCAAGAAAGGATGAATAAAGTATGAATAAGATTGAAGAATTACTTGAGCAGGTTAAGGGTAAGGACTTAAAGGATCTTAAGGAACTCCTTAATAAGAAGCAGGTTGTTGTTGAGAAAGAGAAGAAGTGCAGCCCACTGTTATGGATTCTTGCAATTGTCGGATTCGTAGCAGCTGTAGCAGGTATCGCTTATGCAGTATACAGATACTTTACACCTGATTACCTTGAGGACTTCGAGGATGAGGATTACGATGATGATGATTTCGAGGATGAGGATGAAGACTTCGAGGATGACTTCTTCGAGGAAGAGGATGAGAAGTCCGAGGATAAGTAATCCTGTGATAACGGAATACCAATAGTAAGCAGTGAATAAATGATAGGAGGGATAATGCCCTCCTATTGTTTTAATATGTATTATTATACAACAGACAGAAAAGATGGAATAGGAGCATGTTGAAAAGTGAAGAAGGAACGTAATGAACTTCTGGAATTTTTAGGCGGTCTTGCAATGCTGGTTGTTGGTCTGTATCTTTTTACAAATAAGGCATCGGTGGAGACCTCTTTTTTGTGGGAAATTTAAGCCTGTTCGGGCTTAATGTCAATTCAGGACTTGTGATAATTCCGTTTATCATAGGCGTTATATGGCTCTTTGCAAAGCCGGGCTCTTTTGGAGCTAAGTTAGTTATAGGACTTGGATTTCTGTTAATAATAGTGTCAGTAATCGCATCGACAACGATAAGACTTCAGAGATTGACACGGTTTGAGTGGATATTGTATCTGGTTCTGTTTTTTGGCGGTGTCGGACTTCTTTTAAGGGCATTGTCTGGCGGAAATAAGAAATAATAGAGGCAGGAGCTTGGAAGTTAAAGCCTGCGGAATGGAGATTATATGAAAAAAGGAGAGCACATAGAAGGGGTTGCAGCTTCCGTTGCTTTTCCTAATAAAGGTAAAGTTATATGTGATGAGGGAACTGTCACGGTCAAGAATGTCATACCCGGACAGACCCTTGACGTGAGAATAGACAAGGTGAGAAACGGCAATGCGGAGGGTACTGCATGCGCAGTTATAAAGGAATCCGATATTGTTGACGAGAGCACAAGGTGCGAACATTTCGGAAAGTGCGGCGGCTGTGTGTACCAGCCGGTGCGCTATGAGGAACAGCTTAAGCTTAAGAGCGCACAGATAGAGAAGCTTCTTGCCCCTGTCGGAGGAGATTACACCTACGAGGGGATAAAGGGAAGCCCGGAGGTGGCTGAATACCGCAACAAGATGGAGTTCTCATTCGGTGATGAGGTGAAGGACGGACCGTTAAGCCTTGGCATGCACAAGAGAGGAAGCTTCCATGACATAGTGACAGTCAGTGGCTGCAGGATTATGGACGGCGATTTCAGAAATATACTTTCGGCAACACTTGATTATTTTAAGAACGGCGGTGTTCCGTTTTATAAAAAGCTTGCCCATACCGGATACCTCAGACATCTGCTTGTGAGGAAGGCGAAGAGGACTCAGGAGATTCTTGTGGATATAGTGACCACCTCACAGATTGACGCACAGGCAGAGAAAGCTCTTCTTGATGGTTATGCGTCTCTTATTATGGATATGGTGTCGGACGGCAGGATACATGGCAAGGTGGCAGGTGTGCTTCACACCGTGAATGACAGCCTTGCTGATGTGGTGCAGAGCGACAGGACGGATATCCTCTGTGGACAGGATTTCTTCTATGAGGAGCTTCTTGGACTTAAGTTCAAGATAACACCGTTTTCATTCTTCCAGACCAACTCGCTTGGCGCGGAGGTTTTGTATGATACCGTGAGAAGCTATATAGGTGATACCAAGGACAAGGTTGTGTTTGACCTGTACAGCGGAACAGGAACGATAGCACAGCTTGCAGCGGCGGTTGCAAAGCATGTTGTAGGTGTCGAAATAGTTGAGGAGGCGGTAAAGGCAGCCGGGGAGAATGCTGCGCTTAACGGTCTTGACAACTGTGAATTTTTAGCGGGTGATGTACTCAAGGTGATTGACGATATAGAAGAAAAACCGGATATATTGATTCTTGACCCGCCGCGTGACGGAATACATCCCAAGGCATTACCGAAGCTCATATCATACGGTGTCGACAGGATAGTATATGTATCCTGCAAGCCGACAAGCCTTGCGCGCGACATGGCGGTCTTTAATGAAAATGGATATTATATGGAAAAAGCAGTTGCGGTCGATATGTTTCCGGGAACGGCAAACACCGAGGTTGTGGCGCTTATCGCCAGAAAAGGTTAAGAAAATAATAAAAATTGCTTGACATTCTGAGCATTTGAATATATTCTATTTACGTTAATTAACGCGGAATATTTTAAATTTAATACTTACTGGTATATTGCACATAAAGGGGTGGGCTCGTCTCATTCCTTTTTCTTGAATACAGCGATAATTTAAACTGGTAAAGTATAAACGCGTTAAAATATAACAAGGAGGAAAATTTTATGAGAAAGTTTTCAAAGCGTGTTCTTGCTGTTACACTTTCAACTGCTATGGTATTTTCACTTGCAGCATGTAACAAGTCGAACAACAATCCTACTGATTCTACAACATCACAGAGTCAGACGGGTGAGTCCACTTCTGCTACAGATGGCAGCGGTGAGACAGGTAACGATGGAGTGCCGACCTATACATACAATTCCTATACGTCAGCACTTGCCAATAACTGGAATCCGCATACCTGGGAGTCAAATGCGGATGATGCTGTTTTAAATGGTTATTTATCCTCACCTTTCTGTACAATGCAGATTCTCGATTCTGAGAATGGCATATATCAGTGGGTATATGAGATGGCAACATCCATCACTGATGTGACGAAGGATCACAAGGATGACCTTACTAAGTACAACGTAACACTTCCATCAGGCAAGACGGCAGATGAGACAGATGCCGGCTTCGTATTCGAAATCAAGTTGAATCCGGATGCCAAGTGGCAGGATGGAACAGCTATCACTGCTGATACATACGTTTACTCAATGCAGCAGTTACTTGATTCTTCCATGAAGAACTACAGAGCTAACCTCTACTACAGTGGTGAGTCCGCAGTTGCAGGTGGCCTTGCATACTATAATTCAGAGTCTCCGCTCTACAACGCTATGGTTCCGGCTTACGGCGACGGAGAGACTCCTGATTACTCTTATGATTTAGACGCAGGTATTGATGCAGGATATGTGTATATAAGCGACAGCGCTGATACAACTCTCGGCTATTCTGTGAGCACTCTCTGGAATGACTACGGCTTCGGAACAGAGGACGGCTATGCAGCAATCACTGGCGGTGCAGATGATTATGGCTATACTAAGATTACTGCTGATAACAAGGATGCAATCTTCGGCTTCGTTTCTGCAGCTCTTGCAGCAGGCTTCGGTATCACAGATGAGGCACAGATTGCTGATTTAACAAAGGAAATGTTATTCGTAAATGATGGTACATTAAGCGAGAAGGTTGACTGGGATACAGTAGGTCTTTACAAGGTTGACGATTACACAATCCGTTATGTAACACAGACATACCAGGATCTCAACTACTTCTTAACAAGCTGTACATCAACATGGTTAGTATATGAGCCATACTATGAGGCAGGCAAGGATACAACCGGTACATTGGTAACAACCGATTACAACACTAAGCTTGAGAACACTATGTCCTATGGACCATATAAGCTTGTTTCTTTACAGAATGATAAGCAGATGGTATTCGAGAAGAACGAGAACTGGTATGGCTATACAGAGGAGAACGGACGTCTTGTTTCAACAACACCTTATCTTGTAGATGGTGAGAATGTTCCTAGATATGTAACAGATAAGATTGTTATCAACGTTATGGATGACAATGCTGCAAAGCAGGCATTCTTAAAGGGTGAGATTGATGAGTGGTCTCCAAGTGCTGATGACCTTTCAACATACTCAACATCAGATCAGTTATACAAGGTTGATGAGACTTACACAACGTCTTTCTTCTTTAACACCAACCTTGAGAAGCTTCAGGAAATGGATCGTTCAAAGGGTAATACGAACTCAGTTGTTCTCTCTAATGACAATTTCCGTAAGGCAATGTCATTAGGCATTGACCGTACTGAGTGGGTAACAGCTACACCTGGCTACAAGCCGGCTTACGCTATACTCAACAACTTATATTTCTATGATGTATACAATGACCCAACATCCTCATACCGTAACTCTGATGAGGCTATGCAGGCAATCTGTAACCTTTACGGAGTATCTTACGGCGATGGAACACCTTATGCGACATTACAGGATGCATATAAGTCAATCAACGGTTACAACTTAACAGAGGCTAAGGAGCTTATGAAGACAGCCTGCGATGAGCTTGTTGCCGCAGGTCTCTACACAGCCGGTGAGGATATCGTTATCCGTATCGGTTACAAGAAAGGCGCACTTGATTCATCTGATAACAAGCAGATTGAGCTTTTCAACAAGTATGTCAATGCTGCCGCAGAGGGTTCAGGCTTCGGTAAGATTACCCTGACTGCAGTTGATAATATCAACGACCGTTATGGTGATGTAGTTAAGGGCGAGTATGCTATCGGCTTCGGTGCATGGGGCGGTGCCGCATTCTATCCGTTCCGTAACTTCCAGGTATACTGTGATCCGGATCAGTACTCAATCAATGAGGCCGGCTGCTGGGATCCTAAGACAGAGGAGTTAACACTCAACATTAATGGTGAGGATGTTACAATGACATGGCAGGCATGGTCAGGCTCGATGATAGGCTCAGGTGTATACTCAGAGGCTGATTTCTCCACAAAGCTCAGCATCACAGCTCAGTTAGAGGAGAACTTCTTAAAGAAGTACTACAGAATCCCGCTTGCCGGAATGACAGCTTGTTCAATGCTTTCATATAAGTGCTCATACTACACAGAGGACTACAACATCATGTATGGCTTTGGTGGAATGGAGCTTATGAAGTACAATTACTCTGATCAGGAGTGGGCTGATTATATAGCAAATAATACATTAAGCTATGAATAAGCCGCAAATAAGTCACTTTAACTAATACAGAACAAAACTCAGGCTGCGGAGAAGCAGAAGTTCTCCGCAGTTTTTGTTCAATAGCTATGTTTTTCTCTGTTTTGGTTTGGTTACCGCTTAAGGGAAAATTACGAAGGATTACTTAGAATAATTGCAATATTATTTATTGCCGTGACAATAAAAATATTATATAATTTCGTGTAGCTGAACCTAAACAAAGAAATTCATTGTTTAGAACCAGTATATAAGTTAAGGATAAAGTAATAAAAAGGAGAAAGCTCTAATGGGAAAGGCTAAAAAGACCGGAGGACGAAGAAGTGGAATGGGAAAATACGTTGTAAAACGTATTGTATTGATGTTTTTTACATTCTTTATTATCTCCACAATTTGTTTCATGTTAGTACGTTTACTTCCTAGAGAGCTGCCTACGGACAAGGTACAGGCGGCTGCTATTCAGGAAAGATGGGAGGCACTTGGATATAATAAGCCATTGCTGATTCAGTATGGTATATATCTGAAGAATATTTTCACCAAGTGGGATTTTGGTACGTCCTGGTACATTCAGTTCAGACAGCCTGCATGGGATGTGCTCACAAGCAGACTTTTACCGACAGTGCTGGTAAACCTGTACTCACTCTTACTTTCAATTCCTCTGGGAATAGGACTTGGTATATTTGCCGCTATCAAGAAGAATAAGTGGCAGGATTCATTGATAAGCACACTTGTCATGGTATTTATCTCTGTGCCGAGCTATGTATATGCATTCTTGGTTCAGTATTTATTCTATTTCAAGCTTGGATGGCTTCCGCTTATGGTATATTCCATCAACGATGCGGGAGGTTCATGGCTCACAGGCAAGATGTTCCACAGTATGATTGCACCTATTCTTGCACTTTCCTTCGGTGAGATTGCAGGCTTATGCAGATTTACAAGAGCGGAGCTTACCGAGACACTTACATCGGACTATATGCTTCTTGCGCGTACTAAGGGTCTTACCCGTGGACAGGCGACTGTAAGACATGCACTCAAGAATGCGATGGTACCGATACTCCCTATGATTATCTCCAGCTTTATAGGAATCATGGGAGGTTCAATGATTATCGAGCAGATATTCTCAATTCCGGGTGTCGGACAGCTGTACATCAAGTCTATTTCGTTGTTTGACTACGATGTATTTATGATGGACAGTATTTTCTATACATTTATAGGTCTTTTAGCGAACATCGTTGTAGATATAAGCTACGGCTTTATTGATCCTAGAATAAGAATGGGGGAGAAATAGTATGCAGGACAACAATTTAAACTATGAAAACATCCCATTGGAGAAATTTGAATTTGTTCATGATGGAGATAGAATATCCGACAAGAAATTTGAAGATAAGCCTATCAGCTACTTTAAGGACGCATGGATTCGTTTCAGGAAGAACCGCGCCAGCGTTATCGCAACGGTTATAATTGCGCTTATTGTACTATTTGCATTCATAACCCCTCTGTTTATAAGAAATTATGACTCAAGATTCATGGACGCTTATTATGCTAAGAAGGGACCTAGAAATGAGTTTCTTGCAAAGTTCGGAATAGCAGATGGTTCCGTTGCGCGTAAGTTCTCAGACAAGGGACTTATCAAGGCTGTAGCTATAGGTATGGGTGCAGAGGATCATGAGGGAAACGGCAATGTCACACTTGAGGAAGGACTTGCCAGCAGGTATCAGCCGATTATCAATGGCTCAATAGGCGAACCTTCTATAACCTACGATGCTGCCAAGAAGGAGAAAAAGGTCTATGGTGCCAATATCGACACTTATCTTGAGGTAGGCTTTATGTACAACAGCATTGAGCAGTCCGAGTACAAGGATATCCTTAGATATCAGGAGGAGACAGGCATTCAGATATTATATCCTCTTATTGCGGACAACGAATGGAACTTCGACGCGTTAGATGCCAACTACTGGTACAAGACCAAGAAGGGTACACCTGTCTATATTAATAAGAATGGAAAGGCCAAGACTATCGAGTATGGAGAGGGAATGGTACTTGAGGATAACTATGTCCGCGATGCTGACGGAAACCCGGTTTATTACGAGTACACAGGTGGTGGAAGCTATGATACAGCCCAGTACAGGGTAAGAGTTCTGTACTATAACTATTATCAGTATAAGAACGGCTTCGTACCTCAGTATATTCTCGGAACGGACAGCCAGGGCTATGACCTTGCGCTCAGGCTTGCAGATGGTATCAAGCTGAGCCTGCTTGTCGCTGTATGTGTATCGGTAGTCAACTTCATAATCGGTGCCGCTTATGGTGCTATTGAGGGCTACTACGGTGGAACAGTTGATATCGTCTTAGAGAGAGTCACCGATGTACTGAGCGGTGTTCCGTTCATCATCGTTGCCACACTGTTCCAGTTACATCTCGCTTCAAAGCTTGGACCGGTTGCCTGCCTTATCTTTGCTTATGTGCTCACAGGATGGATTGGTACAGCATCAAGAGTGCGTACACAGTTCTACAGATTTAAGAATTCAGAGTATGTTATGGCTGCAAGAACACTTGGTGCCAAGGACAGAAGACTTATCTGGAAGCATATTTTTCCTAACTCACTTGGAACAATTGTTACTTCAGCAGCGCTGTCAATTCCAAGTGTAATCAACTCAGAGAGTATGTTAAGCTACTTAGGTATCGTTAAGCTTGGTACAGCTTCTACGACTTCGCTTGGTAACCTTCTTGCTGAGGCACAGGGTATCTGGACTAACTATCCTCATCTTATGATATGCCCTGCATTAGTGCTTTCGTTACTTATGATATGCTTTAACTTGTTCGGTAATGGATTAAGAGATGCGTTCAATCCATCGCTGCGTGGTGTGGAGGAATAATATATGGATAAGATATTAGAAGTTAAGAACCTGAATGTTTCCTTCCGTACACAGGGAGGAACCGTTAAGGCTGTTAGAGATATTTCGTTTGACCTTGAAAGAGGTAAGACACTTGCAATCGTTGGAGAGTCCGGCTCAGGTAAGTCAGTTACATCCAAGGCAATCCTTGGTATCCTTGCCGGTAACTCAATAATAGAGGGCGGAGAGATTCTGTATGATGGAAAGGATTTATTATCCATCACAGAGGATGAGATGTACAAAATCAGAGGCGATAAGATATCGATGATTTTCCAGGATCCATTGTCCTCCCTCAATCCAATCGTAAAAATCGGACGCCAGATTACAGAGGCGATGCTTCTTAAGAATAAGGCGAACAGAAAAGAAGCGAGAAATGAGTTCAACTCCCTTCTGAGGATACTGAAGAGCAACATGATTGCGGCTCAGGGACAGGGCTCAGAGGCGGAAATCACAGAGATGATAAAGACCTTCGACGGCTTTGCAACTCTGTCGACAAAGCTTGAGATGCCATACAATGATGCTATGGCAAATGCCGAGGAAATAAAGGCATCTGTTGAGGATCTTATTTTCATGGTAGAGAAGAAGCAGAATCCTGATGTAAGAGAGAAGCTTACAGATTATGTTCTGATGCTTCAGAAGGTTCAGAATGAGTTTATCGAGGATGAGTATGCTGCAAGGCTTACAGAGCTTCTTGATAAGTATAAGAAGGAGAAGGACAGTTATCCGAAGAAGGCTCAGGAGAATGTCGAGCTTTCAGCTTCTTTAGAAAAGCTGTTAAATGATACAGTCAGGCTTATGGATGACATTATCAACCAGCCAAGACCTAATTTCTTCAGAATAGGTTACTATAAGCTTAAGGGAAAGGATTGCAGCATCAAGGGAAAGGGTGTTGAGAAGCTCAACGAGGAGGCACTTACATTCCTCAATGACAATTTCATGAACCATTTCCTTGAACTTGAGGATAATGGTATACGCTATTCGTTCGAAAATGCACTTGAGAACAAGAAGAAGCTTCTTCCTAAGCTTGAGGAGGCTAAGAAGTACTACGAGGGCAGCTTCACAAAGGCTGAGGCTAAGAACTATGCAAAGACTCTTGCTGATTTAGTTCCGGCTTCCATTGACCAGCTTGAGATCAACAAGGACAGTGTTGCATATACATTCAGAACCAGTCTTAATAAGGCTATTGATAAGTACTTTTCCGCTCAGAAGACCAATCCGAAGGAAGAGGCAAGATTTGCAAAGCAGTCCGCCAAGAGAGAGAAGCTTATCGCAAAGGGTAAGACTGTAGACTGGAAGGTTGTACCGAAATCAGTTTATGACCTTGATGAGTTGAAGGCAAATATCGTGCATGTGGTTACACGTCTTGAGGAGAAGTATAAGGCGGAGATAGCAGCCGCAGAGAACTTCGATGTTGAGGCAAGAGGAATCGAGATAGTAGATTTCTTCAAGGCTAAGGCTTCGCAGGTTGTATATAAGGTAACTAAGGCGATGGCGAAGGAGAAGGCAATCAAGCTTATGGAGGAGGTTGGTATCCATGAGCCTAGACGCAGATACAATCAGTATCCTTTCGAGTTCTCAGGTGGTATGAGACAGCGTATCGTTATCGCGATAGCGCTTGCGGCAAATCCGGACATTCTCATCTGTGATGAGCCTACAACGGCACTTGACGTTACAATTCAGGCACAGATACTTGAGCTTATCAACCAGTTAAAGGTTGAGCGTAACCTTTCCGTTATCTTCATCACACATGACCTTGGCGTAGTTGCCAACATGGCTGATGAGATTGCCGTTATGTATGCAGGTAAGATAGTTGAGTACGGAACAGCACAGGATATCTTCTATGACCCAAGACATCCGTATACATGGGCTCTTCTCTCCTCAATGCCGGATCTTGATACGAGCGATAAGCTTGATGCAATTCCGGGTACACCACCTAATATGATTTATCCACCTGTAGGTGATGCATTTGCGGACAGAAATAAGTATGCCATGAAGATTGACTTCGAGAAGCAGCCGCCTATGTTTAAGATAAGTGATACACACATGGCAGCTACATGGTTACTTCATCCTAATGCACCTAAGGTTGAGATACCTAAGATTATTACGGATCGTATCGCAAGAATGAAACAGAAAAGCGCAGGAGGTGAAATCTAATGGAAGATAAGAATCAGGAGGTTTTACTTCGCGTCGAGAACCTTTGTCAGTATTTCGGCCCTACTAAGGCAGTTGATGGCGTAAGCTTCGACATTAAGAAGGGTGAGGTTTTCGGACTTGTTGGTGAGTCCGGCTGTGGTAAGACTACAACAGGACGTTCAATTATCAAGATTTATGATATTACAAGCGGTAATATATATTTCGAGAATCAGAGAATCTGTGCCGGAACAGGAAGCTATAAGCTTGCGATTGAGAATGCGAAGGCAGAGGCTAAGAAGGCAGTCAAGGAGTTGGACGAGGATTCTAAGAAAAATCCTTCCAATGCTGAGGCTAACAACAAGAAGAAGGCTGAGATTAAGACAAATCTTGACAAGACAATAGCTGAGAACAAGGCGCAGATAAAGAGTGCCGTGTTCGACCATAAGAACTGCGATAAGGAATACTCAAAGAAGCTTGTTGCCGAGGTAAATGAGAACTATAAGAAGGCAGTGGCTGAGGCCGGAAATGACAGTGCAAAGCTAGCTGAATTAAAGAAGAAATATAAGGATGACTTAAGAGTAGCTAAGAACTCACGTCTTATCACCAAGATACAGATGATTTTCCAGGACCCTATAGCTTCACTTAACCCACGTATGACAGTCCGTGAGATTATAGCTGAGGGACTTGTAATCAATGGAATAAGAGACAAGGAGTACATTGACGAGAAGGTCTATGAGATACTTGAGATGGTAGGACTTGTAAGAGAGCATGCGGGACGTTACCCACATGAGTTCTCAGGTGGTCAGCGTCAGCGTATCGGTATCGCCCGTTCAGTTATTATGAGACCGGATCTGCTCATTGCGGACGAGCCTATTTCAGCGCTTGACGTATCCATTCAGGCACAGGTTATCAATCTTTTGAATGACCTGCGTGAGAAGCTTGGTCTTACAATATTATTCATCGCGCATGACTTGTCGGTTGTAAAGTATTTCTCCGACAGAATCGGTGTAATGTATTTTGGTAATATGGTTGAGCTTGCATCCTCAGATGAGCTGTTTGCCCACCCGCTTCATCCTTATACCCGCTCACTTCTTTCCGCTATTCCGCTTCCGGATCCGGATGCTGAGAAGAACAGGGTTCGTATAACCTACAACCCGATTGCTGAGCATGACTACACCGTTGATAAGCCGTCAATGCGTGAGGTTGTTCCGGGACATTTTGTATATTGTAACGATGCGGAAGAGGCACGTTACCGTGAGGAACTCAGTAAGTGAAAAAAGAGACAAAAAGTAAGATAATTTCATATAGTATTATTGCGGCAATAGGCTTGCTTATATCCTTTGTTTTTTTAAGACTCAGGTCATTTAATGCAGTGACATTGCCTGCTGAAAGGTACAGACTGCTGGCGGATGCTTTTACTATTCCGGGTATCGCATTCATGATGTTCGGAGCCTTAATCTGGGTGGCAGGCCTTGGAGCACTGGATGGTATTTCGTTCGCAGTGAAGGGACTGCTCAGGAGACTTATCCCGGGTTCTCGTCTTAACAGTGAGGATAACGAAAGCTATTATGAGTACATCCAGAAGAAACGTGCCAAAAAGACGAAGGCGTACCTGCCACTGGTGCTTGTCGGTGCTGTGTACACTGTACTTGCGATAATATTTATAATATTGTTTTATCAGGTATTCTGATTTAAGAGGTGCCATTGAACTTCGGTTCAATGGCACTTTTTTAGCATATCCCAGCAAAAAACTATTGACTTTTGAAGTGAGTTAGATTACACTAACATACGAAATGGAGGTAATAGGCTATGGGAACAGTGATTGTAGCGGCAATACTTGTTGCAGTTGTTGGATTTATTGTCTACGGAATGGTTAAGGATAAGAAGGCTGGCAAATCCATCGTGTGTGGAGGCGATTGCAGTAAATGCAAAGGACATTGCAGTCATTGATTGATTGCATACGTCCCAGCATGAGTGCTAAAGTGAATATATAAATATGAAATCAGCAATTAGTCCGTGAGAGGGGGAATTGCTGATTTTGTTTTGTAAAAAATACTATGAAATAGTTGGATTTTTCGAAAAAATATGGTATAATTGTACAATCAAATATATGAAGGATATTTGGTTTTTGAAAAAAAGTATGTAGAAAGAAAAAAAGTAAAAAGTATGTTCAAAATGAAGGAACAGGAGGCAGCGTATGGAGATTAGAGAATTTGCAGACATGAACAAGTTTGAAGAGATTATGAATAATTGGGCGATGGCAACGGGACTTGCAACAGTGGCAGTTGGCACAGATGGCAAGTATATCTCGGAATGTTATAATTTTACGGATTTCTGTATTAAGCTGACGAGAGGCAGCAAGGAAGGCTGCAGAAGATGTGAGAAATGCGACAGGGAGGGCAAGGGTGTATATCACTGCCACGCAGGACTTATCGACTTTGGAATTGACCTTGTTGTTGATGGCAAGAAGGTGGGCTCAGTAATAGGAGGTCAGGTTCTTCCTGAGAATCTTGATGAGGAGAAGTTCCGTAAGGTGGCGCGTGAGCTTGGAATCAACGAGGATAAGTACATAGAGGCGCTTAAGAAGGTGAATGTCCGTACAGAGGAGTCAATCAATGCTTCAGCTACACTTTTAGGACAGGTACTTAACAATTTCATCAATGCCGAATACGCACAGAAGAAAAATGGCAGTATTATAGGCAGCCTTACAGAAGGCGTGGATGAGGCTAATCATCTTGTCGAGGAGATTAAGAAGAAGACAGGTGAGCTTAGAAGCATACAGAGTAAGCAGAAGATACTCGCACTTAATGCCAGCATAGAGGCGGCAAGAGCCGGCGAGCTTGGAGCAGGCTTTTCTGTTGTAGCTAACGAGGTCGGTAAGCTGTCGGAGAAGAGTTCATCAGTGAATAAGGATATAGAGGACATTGTAACCAAGATATCGGACGTTGTCTCATCTATGAGAAACTAGAAAATAAATTCACACAAAATTAACTACAAATATGAGCACCAATCTGTTATAATCTTTGATAGTGATTAAAGGATTGGTGCTTTTTTATGTTTCAGGATAAGCTGTATTATATGATGAATAAGCCGGGAGGGTGTATCACAGCCAGAAGTGATGCTTCTCAAAAGACTGTTATGGAATATTTTCCGGAGGAGCTGGCAAGAGAGCTGTTTCCGGTAGGAAGGCTTGATAAGGATACACAGGGGATGTTATTTTTTACCAATGACGGCAGCTTCGACCAACGCATTATGCATCCTAAGCACCATGCACCGAAGAGATATTACCTGTTCGCCACAGGCTGCTTAGGCTATGAGGCGATAGAGAGAATTGAGGAGGGGCAGACCCTTTTAGGTGAGGAGAAGCCGACCAAGGGAGCGGTCATCACAATCACCGAACGCGGAAGATATGAGGAATTTGAAAAGCGCTTCACACCGAAAAAGCGTTTCAGGGACAATGAATTTAACAGAAACAGACCTGTATTTGCCGCGGAGCTTGAGATTTATGAAGGGAAGAAGCACCAAGTAAAGAGAATGCTCTTGGCAGAGGGGTGCAGGGTAATATACTTAAAAAGGATTGAGATAGGCGGGGTGAGGCTTGATGAGAGCCTTGCACCGGGTGAATACAGAAAACTGACAGAGGCAGAGTATGATAAGCTGATGTCGGGTGATTGGAAGAATTGATTATGAAAAATATAGTTATAGGTATGCTTGCGCATGTTGATGCAGGAAAGACAACTCTTTCAGAGGGACTTTTGTACACCGGGAATGTGATAAGAAAGCTTGGAAGGGTGGATAACAAGGACGCATTTCTTGACACAGATAAATTGGAGAGACTCAGAGGCATAACCATATTTGCAAAGCAGGCAGTGATAAGGACAGAGAACACATATTTTACCTTGCTTGATACACCGGGGCATGTGGATTTTTCTGCGGAGATGGAGAGGACACTTGCAGTTCTTGACTATGCGGTGCTTGTCATAAGCGCTGCGGATGGTGTCCAGTCCCACACGCGGACGGTGTGGAAGCTTCTCGACCAGTATCATATCCCAACCTTTATTTTTGTAAATAAGATGGATATGAATGGGGCAGACAGGGATATGCTCATGGAGAATCTGCAAAAGGAGCTGTCCGGGTGCTGTATTGATTTTGATGAGGAAACGGATATTTTTAATGAGAATCTTGCAATGTGTGATGAACATTGCATGGATGAATACCTTAAGGATGGGAACATTGGAAAGAGTGCGATAGCTAATGCGATAAAACATAGAATGGTGTTTCCATGCGTGTTCGGTTCTGCGCTCAAGCTTAATAATGTGGACAGGCTTCTGTCTCTTATGGATGAATACACTATCATGCCGGAGGGCGGCAGGGATGAGTTCGGCGCGCGTGTTTACAAGATTTCGAGGGACGCGCAGGATAACAGGCTCACATATCTTAAGGTGACTTCGGGTGAGCTTAAGGTACGCCAGCTTATCGGCGATGACAAGGCGGCACAGCTGAGAATATATTCGGGGGACAGATACGAGACCTGTGACACGGTATATCAGGGAATGGTGTGCGCAGTACTGGGACTTAACGGTACATATCCGGGAGAGGGGCTTGGCTGCGAGTATGGGAATATCCATGCTGTGCTTGAACCGGTTCTTGATTACAGAATTAAGCCTGTTGATGACATTACACCGGCTAAGCTGCTCCTGTCGCTTCGTGAGCTTGAGGAGGAAGAGCCTCAGCTAAGTATAGTCTGGAACGAGGAACTTGGCGAGCTTCATGTAAAACTGATGGGTGAGGTGCAGACGGAGGTTTTAAAAAGTATAATAAAAGATAGGTATGATGTAAACGTGGAATTTGATGAGGGAAGTGTGGTCTACAAGGAGACTGTCGCAGGAAAGACCGAGGGCGTAGGTCATTTTGAACCGTTAAGACATTATGCGGAGGTACATATACTTATTGAACCGGGAGAGCGTGGAAGCGGAATAACGATAACTACGCAGTGCAGGGAGGATATACTTGACAGGAACTGGCAGAGACTTATAATGACACATCTTGCCGAGAGGGAGCATAAGGGTGTGCTCACCGGTTCGGATCTTACCGATGTCAAGTTTACCATTCTTACCGGACGTGCACATCAAAAGCATACAGAGGGCGGCGATTTCAGGCAGGCTGTCTACAGGGCTGTGAGGCAGGGACTTATGAAGGCGGATAATGTGCTGTTAGAACCGTACTACAGCTTTTCACTTGAGCTGCCGCAGAGCTTTCTCGGTCGTGCCATGACGGATGTTGAGCGCATGTCGGGTCATTGCGGTTCCCCGGTCTTATCGGACGGTAAGGCAGTGCTTACAGGACGTGCACCGGTGGTGGGCATGAGACATTACCAGAAGGAAGTTAACGCATATACAAGAGGTGAGGGACATCTCACCTTATTTGCCGATGGATATGATGTGTGTCACAATGCAGAGGAGGTTATAGAGCGGAGAGGATATATAGCTGAGGCTGATACGGCTAATCCGGCATCATCGGTGTTCTGTGCGCATGGAGCCGGATTCATTGTGCCATGGGACGAAGTGGAAGCCTATATGCACCTAGAGGCTGTTCTTTTAGATGACGGAAGCCTGCGCGGGCTTAACGATGAGGAGCTTAAGCTTATCAACCCCCTTGCGGCAAGGAGCGGTTCTGCCGGTAAGGATGATGACTACTACGCACTTGGCACGGATGAGATAGACGAGATTATTGCAAGAACCTCACATGCTAACAGCCATGACAGGGGTGCGGTAAAGCGGTGGAAGAGGTCTGCCGGCTCAAAGGCGGTGGTATATGACTATGGCACCTCCTCAGGGAAAAATAAGCCTGAGCCGAAGAAGGAAAAATACCTTCTTGTCGATGGCTATAATGTTGTATTTGCGTGGGATGAGCTTAAGGATATTGCCGCTGCGAATATAGACGGAGCGCGCGGAAGGCTTCTTGATATATTGTGCAATTATCAGGGAATTAAGAAGATCAACCTCATTGCCGTATTTGACGCATACAGGGTGCCGGGACACAAGACAGAGTACCTTGATTATCACAACATACATGTTGTCTATACCAGGGAGGCGGAGACTGCGGACAGATATATAGAGCGGTTCGCGCATGAGAACGCCTCAAAATATGATGTCACGGTTGTTACCTCCGATGGACTTGAGCAGATTATTATAAGGGGGCAGGGATGCCATCTTATGTCGTCGAGGGATTTTGAAAAAGAGGTAGCTTCGGCGCGGCAGAGTCTTGATGAGGTGTACAGAGCCACCAATAAGATTGAGAAAAATTATATAGGTGACCATGAGATATTCAAAAATGGTATTTTGTCTGAAGATAAAAAAGACGAGTAGATAATATATACGGAAGAAAGTACGAGGAAGTGGCGAAAATAGCTGCATATATTTATGTGATTAGTTTTCGTCCGGAAATGGAGAATAAAATGAAATTCAGAAATGTTGATAAGAGAAGATTGGTTATAGTTGTGGTTGCTGTTATTATGATGGGCTTTGCACTGTCATTCCTAAATAGGACGAACCTTGGAACAGACCCTTGTACGATGTTTAATCTTGGAATGTCAAGGCTCCTTGGTCTGAGCCTTGGAACATGGCAGGCGCTTTTTAACTCATTTTTATTCATTTTTGTATTTATCTTCGCAAAAAATCAGATTGGCTGGGGTACTCTTGCAAACATGTTTCTTGTAGGCTACAGCTTTGATTTTTTTACATGGCTTAATGATAAGTGGATACCTGTGGGAGCATTTGACTCGATGGTTGTGAGAATCCTTGTCATGATACCTGCACTGTTCGTTTTTATCATCGCTGCTTCGGCATATATGGGGGCTTCTCTTGGCACTTCTCCGTATGATGCCATTTCGTACATACTTGCCGAAAAGATTAAGAAGGTTCCGTTCAGGGTTGTGAGAATATGCTATGACCTTGTTGTGTGTGTGGCAGGCTGGGCTCTCGGGTCAACGCTCGGTGTGGTCACCGTGATTATGTCATTGGCACTTGGACCTGTCATCACATGGATGACGGATAATGTCATAGACAAATATCTTATTTCAGATAAAAAATGATTGTATGGAAGGTAAAAAACTATGGAGATTATGGATGAATATAAGCTTGAGGTGTTCAAGGACTATTTCGATTCGGGGGAGATAAGAAAATTCCGTGAGCTTATGATGTACTATGAATGTGCGATGCTTGAGGTTAAGACTAAGCTTGACGTCCTTAACAAGGAGCTTGCCCTGAAAAAGAGCAGAAACCCATTCGAGAGCATAAAGTGCAGAATAAAGACACCGGAAAGTATTGTTGAGAAGCTTGCAAGACGAGGTATTGAATTCTCAGTTGATAATATCGAGAAGGAGCTTAACGATATTGCGGGAATAAGAGTTATCTGCTCATTCCCGGACGATATATATGAGCTTATCGATTATCTGCTTGAGCAGGATGATATACGATTGATTGCCATAAAGGATTATATCAAGAATCCAAAGCCGAATGGCTACAGAAGCGTACATCTTATAGTCGAGGTGCCGATATTCTTAACGGATATGAAGAAGCCGATGAGGGTTGAGGTACAGTTTAGGACAATAGCCATGGATTTCTGGGCAAGCTTGGAGCATAAGCTTAAATATAAGAAAAACATAAAGAAGGCGGAGGATATATCAGAACAGTTATTTTATTGTGCGGAGCTTATCAGCCAGCTTGATGCGAGAATGCAGCAGATTCGCGATAAGATAGAGATGAATGAAACTGAATAAAATATTGTGACATAAAAGCTATAAATTATTGACGTAAAAGGGAAGTTAGCATTATACTATATTTATTGCCTGTTAATAAGCGATTTACATGCGGAATTATGCGAGGTAGTTATCGTATGGAAATATGCGTCAGGTTCAGAATGTGAAGAGGGATATTATTGATGAAAAAAATGACATTGGCAGGAGCTATGATAGTATGCAGCATTGCATTGTGTGCGTGTGGCAAGAATGCTAAGAAGCTCAACAATACAGGTATAGAATATTATAATGCAGAGCAGTACGATAAGGCTGTAAAGGCATTTGAGGAAGCCGTTGACAAGGATAAGGACGGAAAAGCCGAATATAATGTTAATCTTGGAAAAGCTTATGCGGAGCTTGGGAACTATGAAGAAGCCGAGAAGGCTTTTATGGCTGCATATACGGACGACAAGTCATCGAAGGAGGCACAGTGGGGAATTGGTGTCTGCTCATATTTCCTGAGAGATTATGCCACATCTATGGAGTACTTTGGCAAGGTTGTGGAAAATATCAGCGATTATGATGAGATAGACCTTGATTCGCTTCAGTATTACGCATCGCTCCAGACATACTATGGTGACAGTGCGGGAGCGATTGACAGCTATACGGTATTGATCAGGAAGAATTATAATGTTGAGCAGCAGTATTTTCTCCGTGGCGGCATATATGCAGAGCAGGGAATGGAGAATGAAGCAGTCTTAGATTATGAGGAGGCATTGAAGGAATACTCTGATGATTATGAGATGTATTATAATATTTATTACAGTCTGCACAAGGCAGGCTTTGAGAATCGTGCCATCTCATATCTAAGGAGAGCACTTGATGTTGACGGAGCGGATAATTTCCTTAAGGGCAAGACATATTATATCATAGGCGATTATGAGAATGCCATGAAGTTCCTTTCAAAGGCTATAGATGATGGAATGCAGGAGGCAGAATTCTATCTTGCGATGACTTATGAGAAGCTTGGCAAGAGCGAAGAGGCGGTGAGCATGTACGAGGCATACCTTAAGAGCTATCCGTCGGATGCCGGCGCATATAATCAGTATGGCGTGTATTGCATGAACAAGGGAGACTATAATTCGGCTCTTGGCTATTTTGCGGCGGGACTTGCTCTTGGAGATACAGATGCGAAGAAGGAGCTTATGTTCAATCAGGCATGCTGTTACGAATATATGTATCAGTTTAAGAGTGCCTATGAGAAATTCGGAGAATATCTGGAGCTTTACCCTAATGATGAAGCTGCAAGGCATGAGTATGAATTTTTGAGTACCAGATAATTGGTTGCTATGTTTAAATAGTGTTTGTGAATGGAGGCTGCAATGGCGGAACTTATAGATACAGCAAAAGACATTGAGAAGGTTATTCTCATAGGGGTGTGTACATCTGAGAATGACGATACAGAGGAATCACTTGATGAGCTTGAGGAGTTGGTAAAGACTGCCGGAGCAGTTACACTTGAAAAGGTGATTCAGAACAGGGAATCGGTTCATCCGGGAACATATATCGGCACAGGTAAGATTGAGGAAGTGCGTGAGCTTGCGGAAGAAATAGGTGCAACAGGCGTTGTGTGTGATGATGAGCTTTCACCTGCACAGCTAAGAAATCTTGAGAGTGAGCTGAGAATGAAGGTCATGGACAGAACCATGGTCATTCTTGATATTTTTGCGAAGAGGGCTGTGACGAGCGAGGGAAAGATTCAGGTTGAAGCGGCACAGCTTAAGTACAGTCTTGCCAGACTTGTCGGTCTTAGAAGCTCCCTTTCGCGAGTCGGCGGAAATATGGCAGGCTCAATAGGTACAAGAGGTCCCGGCGAGAAGAAGCTTGAGCTTGACAGAAGACTTATAAAGGACAGAATCGTACAGCTTGGACGTGAGCTTGAGGATATAGAGGGTCACAGAAGCCTTGCCAGAACACAGAGAATGAGAAGTTCAGTCCCGGTGGTGGCTATAGTAGGCTACACTAATGCCGGAAAATCGACTCTTCTCAACAAATTGACACAGGCGGGTGTGCTTGCTGAGGATAAGCTTTTCGCCACACTTGACCCGACTACAAGGGGAATTGAGCTTGAGAGCGGGCAGAATGTTCTTATGACCGACACGGTAGGTTTCATAAGAAAGCTTCCGCACCATCTTATAGAGGCGTTCAAAAGTACACTTGAGGAGGCAAAATATGCCGACATCATAGTGCATGTCGTTGACAGCTCAAGCCCGCAGATGGACACACAGATGCATGTTGTATATTCGACGCTTGCCGACCTTGGAGCGGGTGATAAGCCGGTCATAACCTTGTTTAACAAGCGCGATAAATGTGAGAGTGATGAGCTTCCGAAGGATTTTAAGGCAGAGAAGGTAATCTACGGTTCGGCTAAGACCGGAGAAGGACTTGAGGAGCTCAAGAGCGCGATAGAGGAGATTCTAAGGGCACAGAAGGTGTATGTTGAAAAGACATACCCTTATGATCAGGCAGGTAAGATACAGTTAATCCGAAAGTTCGGACAGCTTCTCTCAGAGGAGTACACGGAATCAGGTATTATGGTGAAGGCGTATGTGCCGTCGGAGATATATAGCCAGATATCATGACATACTGTGTTTATATGATAACGGCAAGTTATTATAGATGATTGGATAACGGAAATGGAGAACAGATATGAACATAATTGCGGCAGTTGATTCAAACTGGGCGATAGGCTACAAAAATGACCTCCTTGTGAGGATACCTAATGACCAGAAGTGGTTTCAGAAGGTCACCACAGGCAAGGTTGTGGTGATGGGAAGAAAGACGCTTGAGAGCTTTCCTAACGGTATTCCGCTCAAGAACCGCACCAACATAGTGCTAACCAACGACAGAAGTCTTAAGGTCAAGGACGCAACGGTGGTATACGGTGTCGATGAGCTGTTGAAGGAACTGGAGAAATATCAGTCCGAGGATGTTTATGTGATTGGCGGCGAGTCGGTATACGAGCAGCTGCTCCCATATTGTGACACGGCACATATAACCAAGATTGATTATGTGTATCAGGCGGACAGGCATTTTCCGAACCTTGACAGACTGCCGGAGTGGAAGGTTGCCGAGGAGAGCGAGGAGCAGACATATTTTGACCTTGAGTATACCTTTGTGAAGTATGTGAGAGAGTAAGCTGGTATATAATATATTGTTGCATTACTTTTGGTTAAAGTGTTTTGACAAAGCATATAAACAGGTATACAGATGAATATACAGATAAGGATGTTGAAAATTATTTTCACATCCTTATTTTTTTTTCATAGAATATACCATATTATCGAAAACAGGATGGTAGAGGTATGCTTGTTGTCATTGACCCGGGGCATGGTGGAAGTGATCCGGGAGCTGTATATAATGGACGTCAGGAAAAGGATGATGTGCTGAGGCTTGGAAAGGCGGTCGGGGCGCTTCTTGAGGCACGGGGAGTTGATGTTGTATACACAAGAGAGGGAGACATCTATGAGACGCCATTTAAAAAGGCACAGGATGGAAACAATGTCGGGGCGGATTATTTCGTGTCCATACACAGAAATTCCAGTGAGTATCCTAATCAGTATTCAGGTGCTGAGGTGCTTGTCTACAGTGATAGTGGTGTGAGAAGGGAGCTTGCCAACAATATACTTGAGGGGATGGAGAAAGCAGGGCTTAAGAACCTTGGAATTGATGAGAGAAAAGATCTTGTCGTTTTAAGAAGAACTCAGATGCCTGCCGTGCTTGTGGAGGCGGGTTTTATCAACAGCGATAAGGATAATGAGACCTTTGACAGGAA
>JBNMLM010000012.1:0-33061 GCA_050874845.1 Eubacteriales bacterium
ATAATGAACAACTGCGGAAAATATATAACAGGTGAGGAATATATCGACCTTTTGTACAGGCGCTCAGATGAGTTTGACCCGGGTGCAGAGGGCTTCAGGGATTATTGTGTTACGCAGATAGATGACAGATGGGGAATAATACATCTTAATATAAATGAGACAGGAGAGGTGAACTACGAGAATTTCGGGTACACCTCTTTTCCTGTTGTGTACGGAACACAGGATTATGGAGCGATGGCTGCGGCAGGCATAACACAGGTGCGGGAGCAGCCTTTTCTGACGCTTCGAGGGACAGGGACGCTTATAGGCATAGTCGACACCGGGATAAGGTATGACCATGAGGCGTTTGTGAGGGAGGATGGGAGCAGCATCATAGATGCTATATGGGACCAGACAGCGGAGACGGAGGCAATAAATGGCGATGTGGCAGACGATGTGGAGGGGGGCAGCAGAAGGCTACCGAATGATGTGACTGCCAATATAAACATAGAACATGAACTCGACAACATGGTGATGTATGGAAGGGTGTACAATAATGCCATGATAAACGAGGCACTATCCGCACCGAATCCGCAGGAGATAGTTCCGGTTGCGGATGCGCCGGGTGGACATGGGACGATGCTTGCGGGGCTTGCGGCAGGACAGGAGAAACCTGAGCAGGGCTTTACAGGGGCGGCACCGGGGGCGAGGCTTGTGGTTGTGAAGCTAAGGCAGGCAAAGCGGTATCTGAGGGATTTTTATCTTGTGAATGACAATGCGCTGTGTTATTCGGAGATTGACATTATTCTCGGCATACGTTTTCTTGAGGAATATGCCAGAAGGGTACGGATGCCGATATCTATAATTGTGGGATTGGGAACGAATATATCATCGCATAGGGGAAGCACCGTGTTGTCCGATTATATTGACAATATTGGGAGAAATATCGGCAGATGTGTCACAACCTGTACTGGAAATTATGCCAACAGCAGACTTCATTTCAGAGGAAATCTGGTGCCTGATGCGGAGTATATCCCTATCGAAATAAGAGTTGGCGAGGGAGAACGGGGTTTTTACTGTGTGCTGTGGTCTGAACCGCCGGAGGTATTTGCACTCGAATTTATTTCGCCTATAGGCAGGGTTGAACAGAGGGTTCCGCCAAAAATAAATGAGCGTACAGTGCTGCGATTTATACTTGAGGGAACACAGATAGAAGTTTTTTACGGGCTCAATCAGGCTGTGTCGGGGCTTAATTTTGTAACACTTCGTTTTATAACACCGTCTCCGGGAATCTGGACTATAAGAGTTTACGGATATACAACACTTTCCGGCGGCTTTAATATGTGGATAAATAACAGGGAGTTTTTATGGGGAGATACGTATTTTCTGCAGTCCGACCCATACAATACGATAACGGATCCGGGAAATACCAACGTGCCAATCACGGTGGGAGCCTATAATTATAGGGATGGAAGTATATATATAGGCAGTGGAAGAGGTACGGTTTTGTATAGTGACGATAAACCTGATATAGTGGCGCCGGGAGTTAATGTGCTGTGTCCCTTATCCTATGGAAACAATATATACGGACAGATGACAGGGAGCAGCCTCGCTGCAGCCATTACAGGTGGGGGAGCTGCACTCATTCTCGAGTATGGTATTGTGAAAGGCTTTTATCCTTTTATGCGTTCATATACAGTGAAAAATTTTCTCATAAGCGGTGCGGACAGAAGGGATGAGTACAGATATCCGGATCCGCTTTTTGGATATGGAACGCTGAATGTGTATAAAGCGATTGAAAGTATACGGAAATGAATTCAAAAAAGTGATGGGTGTGTGAATAGTGACAAATAATTGTAACATTGTCTATTATTTATCTTTCATTGACTTTAGTGTGCTAAATCGTATAAGATATTTACAGAATTGTTGCAGCATAAGGCTGATTAGTGATTCTTAAACAGAAAATATACAGTTGTGAAGATACTGTAAAAAATAAAATGATAGGAGAATTATTATGAGCAGACTTAAGATTGCCACAGCAAATGTGGCAGGACAGACCGTTGAGAGTCTGTATAAGGATCTTGAGCGCATGATTATTGCCAGCCCTCCGGGAATATGCCCGGTTGATCTTGCACTCAATTTCCTCAGATTGTGCCATGCGCAGACCTGCGGCAAATGCGTTCCTTGCCGTGTTGGGCTTGGACAGCTTGCCAACCTTATATCGGATGTACTTGATGGCAGAGCGGATATGAGTACATTAGATACCATCGAGAAGCTTGCCAAGGACATCAATAACTCAGCAGACTGTGCCATAGGTTATGAGGCAGCGGGAATGGTAATGCGTGGGCTTGAGGGCTTTAAGGACGATTACATTGCGCATATAAAGACCGGAAAATGTACATATCACATAACGCAGCCTGTACCATGTGTTGCACTCTGCCCGGCTGGAGTTGATATTCCGGGATATGTTGCACTTGTGGGCGAGGGAAGATATGCTGATGCGGTAAAGCTTATCAGAAAAGATAATCCATTCCCGACTGCATGTGCCCTTATATGTGAGCATCCTTGTGAAGCCAGATGCAGGCGCAACATGATTGACAGCTCAATCAATATCCGCGGTCTTAAGAGGTTTGCGGTTGACCATGCCGGAAAGGTTCCTGTGCCGGAGTGCGGTGAGCCTACCGGTAAGAAGGTTGCCATTGTGGGCGGCGGTCCGGGCGGACTCTCAGCGGCGTACTTTTTATCGCTCATGGGGCATAAATGCGTTGTGTATGAGATGAAGCCGCAGCTTGGCGGTATGCTAAGATATGGTATTCCGAATTATCGTTTCCCTAGAGAGAGACTTCAGGAGGATTTAGACGCTATTCTCTCCACGGGAGTTGAGGTAAGATACAACACAAAGATAGGCGAGGATATAACTATAAAACAGCTTCGCGAGGAGTATGATGCGGTATACATTGCCATAGGTGCCCATCAGGATAAGAAGGTCGGTATTGAGGGCGAGGACAGCAATGGAGTAATATCCGCTGTCGAGCTTCTCAATGATATAGGACATGAGAGAATGCCTGATTTTACAGGTAAGACGGTTGTGGTTATCGGCGGTGGAAATGTTGCCATGGACTGTGTGCGCTCATCCGTCCGTCTTGGAGCTAAGAAGTCGATTATAGCATACAGAAGACGTAAGCTTGATATGACCGCACTTCCTGAGGAGGTTGACGGAGCGCTTGAGGAGGGCTGTGAGCTCTATGAGCTTCATGCGCCTGTGAGAATAGAGTCCGATGAGGAAGGCAATGTAAAGGCATTGTGGGCAAAGCCTCAGATTATAGGAAAGATTGATGCGTGGGGAAGAGCGCGCCCTGTGGATTCCGTGAAGGATGAAGTCCGTATCCCATGCGATATTGTTATCGTGGCGATAGGTCAGGGTATCGAGACAAGACATTTTGAGGAGGCAGGTATTCCTGTAAAGAGAGGTAATATCAAGGCAATGGCGGACAGCGAGATTTCCGACCTTCCGGGAGTGTTCGCGGGTGGAGACTGCGTTACGGGTCCTGCAACAGTCATACGTGCGATTGCGGCAGGAAAGGTTGCGGCTGCCAATATTGACGAATATCTTGGATATCATCACCTTATCAGTGTCGATGTCGATATTCCATCGGCAAGTCTCGATGACAAGCCGGCATGTGGCCGTGTGAACCTGTCTGAGAAGGAGGCAGGGGAGAGAAAATGCACCTTTGATCCGTTTGAATGTGGAATGAGCGAGGAGGAGGCATGTCAGGAGGCATCAAGATGTCTCAGATGTGATCACTTCGGCTACGGAAAGTTCAAAGGAGGCAGAGCTGCAATATGGTAAATCTAACAATTAACAATAGAAAATTAAGCGTTCCCGAGGGAACGACAATCATGGCTGCTGCGGCGAGCATAGGAATAAATATTCCACATCTTTGCTACCTTAAGGAAATCAACGAGATTGCAGCATGCCGTGTCTGCGTTGTGGAGCTTAAGGGCAAGGATAAGCTTATAACAGCATGTAACAACAAGGTTGAGGAGGGAATGGAGATATACACCAACTCACCGAAGGTAAGAGAGATAAGAAAGATGAATGTCCAGCTCATACTCTCACAGCATGACGGACATTGTGCTACCTGTGTAAGAAGTGGCAATTGTTCTTTGCAGTCGATTTCCAATAACTTAGGAATTATAGATGTGCCTTTCCGCGAGGAATTAGAGAAAACATCGTGGAACATGGATTTTCCACTCATAAGGGACAATACCAAGTGTATCAAGTGCATGCGCTGTATACAGATATGTGACAAGGTTCAGAGCCTCAGTGTATGGGATGTTGTCAACACCGGAAGCAGAACTACGGTAAATGTATCCGGAAACCGTCCTATCGAGGAGGCAGACTGTGCGATATGCGGACAGTGCATTACACATTGTCCTGTCGGAGCACTAAGAGAGCGCGATGATACGGATAAGGTGTTTGCGGCGCTCAACAACCCTGATGTAATCACGGTTGTACAGGTGGCACCATCGGTTCGTGCCGCATGGGGTGAGCAGCTTGGTATGACCAATGAGCAGGCAACCGAGAAGAGACTTGCTGCGACGTTGAAGCACATGGGTTTTGACTATGTATTCGATACCAATTTCTCCGCCGATTTGACCATAATGGAGGAGGGAACGGAGTTCGTGGAGAAGCTCAAGAGGAGAAATCTCAACAAGTTCCCTATGTTTACGTCATGCTGTCCGGGCTGGGTGCGCTTTGTCAAGTCACAGTATCCTGAGTTTGTCGACCATCTTTCAACTGCAAAGTCACCTCAGCAGATGTTCGGCGCGGTGACTAAGAGTTATTTTGCAAAGAAAGCGGATATCGACCCTGCAAGGATATGTTCTATATCAATTATGCCTTGTGTGTCCAAAAAGGAGGAGGCGGCACTTCCTCAGATGGCGGATGCAGGATATGGTCAGGATGTCGATATTGTTATCACAACGAGAGAGCTTGTGAGAATGATTCGTGCGGAGAGCGTGTATCCTATGGCACTTGACGAGGTGGAGTTCGACTCACCTCTTGGAGAGTATTCCGGAGCCGGTGTAATATTCGGTGCAACCGGAGGCGTTATGGAGGCGGCACTTCGTACAGCCTATAATCTTGTGACAGGAAAGAATCCAGACCCCGATGCCTTTAAGGTTGTCCGTGGTCTTGGGGACGGCCCGTGGAAGGAAGCGACCTTTGATGTTGGCGGTGTCGAAGTCAAGACGGCGACGGTTCATGGTCTTGGCAATGCCAGAAAGCTTTTAGAGGCGGTAAAGCGCGGAGATGTTGCATACGATTTTGTCGAGGTTATGGCATGTCCGGGCGGCTGCGTAGGCGGAGGCGGACAGCCAATCCACGATGGGGTGGAGATGGCGGCAGACAGAGCGAAGGAATTATATAAGCTTGACAAGAACAAGCAGATACGATTCAGCCATTGCAACCCTCAGATACACACAATATATAAGGAGTACTTTGGCAAACCATTGTCACCTGAGTCACACCACCTGCTTCACACAGACCACAAGTACAGGGCTGTTGACCAGTTGGAGTTCTAACAATAAGTCCCACACAATCAATAAAGTTGGTTGTGTGGGATTTTTGCATTTGACCATTATCAATGTGACAGTGTCAAATTATCCGGACTTAAATTGTAAAACGTATTGCTTGATATGATGGACTATGCTATTATATATTTAAAAGCATAGTTCTTATATTTCTGTATAATCTTGTTATTCACATTTAGGATATTCATGCTTTTGAACCCCATAGACCAACAGCAGGAGCATGAATACTAAGCGAAATTAAGTGTCTCCTGCAAACACACAAGGAGGTATTTAATTGAATAATGAAAAAGTGAAGCTGCAATGGCACCCGGCGTTCTGTGCAGCTGCGAGACTTGAGTTTTGTGAGGACAGGGATGTGCTTGAATTTTATTCGGAGTACAATCTGAGCAGAAAGCCGCTTCAGATAGACCTGTTGATAGTGGAGAAAAATAAGAACATAAAGTTAAAAAATCAGATAGGTCATATATTCAGGCAGAACAATATCATAGAATATAAATGTCCGGGAGACGCTATGTCGATAGATGATTTTTATAAGACTGTAGCGTATGCCTGTATGTACAAGGCTCTTGGGGAGCATGTGGATGCGGTGAGTGCGGATGAGCTCACCATTTCGATGATACGTGAGATATATCCGGCAGGCATGGCAACCATGTTAAAAAGACAGGGGATAGAGCTTGAAAAGGTGTATGAAGGGATATACTATCTTAAGAATTTTTTTATTCCGGCGCAGATTGTTGTTACAAGGGAATTGTCACAGGGGCTGCACAACAGCCTGAGGGTTCTGTCAAAGAACGCGAACAAGAAAGATATAGAGGCATTTGTAAAGGATGCAGAGAGCTACATAGGAAAGAGCGAGAAGTCAGATGCGGATGCAGTATTGCAGGTGAGCATGTCGGCTAACTATGATTTATATGAGAAGGTAAGGAGGGAGAATACCATGTGTGAGGCATTAAGAAGGCTTATGAAGGATGAGATTGAGGAGACGCTTGAGGTGGCAAAAAAAGAGGCAACGGAAGCTGGGCTTGAGCGTGGGAGAGCACTGGGACTTGAACAGGGGCAGAGTGAAGGACGTATACAGTCACAGAGGGAAACTTCTATCGCATTGACGAAGATGGGTATGTCCGTTGAGAACATTGCGAAGGCAGTGAATGCGCGCGTTGAACAGGTTATGGAATGGATAAGTGACGGCGGAATTGTCATAGAGAATAGATAGGCATGTTTACTTTATCCCCGCTTTGTTACATTAGCATGTGTTTTTGTTTTGCATGCTGATGTAGCAGAGCGGGGATTTTGTATTTTATAAAAATTTTTGACAAAGGTGTTCTATTGCTAAATATAAGAAAATAGGTTATAATTTCGTACAAAGTGGGTTCACATGCCTTGATAGTGGATTCAGAGTACTGCGCAGAATGAATGCGCTGATGTGAAAGGAATTGTGTAAATGGTTTTTTCTTCTACAGTATTTTTATTTTTATTTCTGCCGGTTGTGATTGCAGTCTACTATAACCCCTTTGTAAAGAGCAGGGGTTTTCGCAATATAGTACTTCTTCTGGCGAGTCTTTTCTTCTACGGATGGGGCGAGCCGGTGTTTGTATTTCTGATGATTCTCTCAATTATTGTGAACTGGGCGTTAGGGCTTATGGTTGACGGAATGAGGGAAAAGAAAAATACGCGCGGGATGAAGCTTGGAATGATTCTGTCCGTAGTGTATAACCTTGGACTTATGTTCGTCTTTAAGTACCTGACATTTGTAACAAAAAATATAAGCTATCTGCTTCACAATGACAGCATAGTTGTAAACATTGCACTGCCTATAGGAATTTCATTTTTTACATTCCAGCTTATGTCCTATGTCTTTGATGTGTATTACGGCACAGCCAAGGTTCAGAAGAACATTCTGTATGTAGGCTTGTATGTCTCAATGTTCCCACAGCTCATTGCGGGTCCTATTGTAAGATACGAGACGGTAGCTGATGAGATTGTGAACAGGGTTGAGAACAGGAAGGATTTTGCTGAGGGCTTCGGAAGATTCGTTGTGGGTCTTGGAAAAAAGATTCTCATTTCCAATTATGTTGGGAAAATCGCGGATATCGCGTTCGCGACGGAGGGCGGCATGTCCGTTGCGATGGCATGGCTTGGCGCGATAGCTTATACCTTGCAGATTTATTTTGACTTTTCGGGATATTCGGATATGGCAATCGGACTTGGAAGAATGTTCGGCTTCCATTTCCTTGAGAACTTCAATTTTCCGTATGTGTCCAAGTCCATAACAGAGTTCTGGAGAAGATGGCATATCACACTCAGCACATGGTTCAGGGACTATGTCTATATTCCTCTTGGCGGAAACAGGGTGAGCAAGGGAAGGCATATATGGAATATATTTGTCGTGTGGTTCTTGACAGGTGTATGGCATGGCGCTAACTGGACATATATATGCTGGGGACTGCTGTATTTTGTGCTTCTTATGTTTGAGAAGCTGTCAGGCTTCCACAAGAAAAATGGCTGGTATATGCACATATATACCATGTTTTTCGTTATTTTAGGCTGGGTGCTTTTCAGGGCGGACAGCATAACGGCGGCAGGACAATACATCGGCAATATGTTCGGAGCAGGGGCAACAGGCTTCATTGATGCAACCTTTATCGACTGCTTGAAAAATTCGGCAGTTATATTTGTGGCGGCAGTCATTTTTTCATTTCCTGTTGTTTCTAAGGTGGGAGAATTACTTGAAAAGAAGCCTGTGTTAAAGAGTGTGCTTGCTTCATTATGTATGGTTGTTGTGTTTGCTGCCTCAATTCTTGTATGTATAAAGGCAACATATAATCCATTCATTTATTTGAATTTCTAGCGGGGAGGATTTATTAAGTGGTTAAAAATCAGGCAGAACCAATATCACATAACGATAAAGCCGGTGGGCAGTCCGTAAAAGGTAACGCTGTATACAGGATTAGTGCCATGTGCTGTATGGGAATATTGTTTTTGATGTTCATATTTATTATTTTGAGAATTATTGTCAAAAATGTTGTTTACGAAAAGATGGGAATTTACAACTCAGTGGTCGCTTTCTTTCTTGAGGGAGACAATGATGTGAGTGTGGGTGATGACGGAAGCGGTTCGATAACGATAGACTGGGCAGAAAAGTATCCTTACGCTGAGGAAGATAAGTATGTAAACGTAGTAAAAAACAAAAGCCTCATGGAGAGATACACCTCACTTGTAAGTAAGGTTGAGTCACAGGCACAGTGGTATGCCACGGACGGACTTCCGATGCAGACGAAGCTCACCGAGCTTGCGGCGGGCTATGAGAGCCTGATAGGCTGGAAGGTTCAGGAGGAGGATTTTGATGCGGTAATTACGCTCAGAAACGGTTATCTGACCTGTATAAGTCCGGTGAGGGATGAATCCGTGATATCTGAGATAACCGACAGCGTCACAGGCTTTAGGGATTTTCTTGCCGAGAGAAATATCAATCTTATGTATGTCATGGTTCCTTTTCTTATTGATACCGTGGATAAGGAGCTTCCGCTTGGAATAACGGATGCGACCAATGACAATGCGGACAGGCTTCTTGAGAGTCTTGAAAAAAACAATGTAGATTATATTGACCTGCGCGCCTGCGAGAAGGAGGATGGCATAAGTCATTATGATATGTTCTACAAGACGGATCATCACTGGAACGCGAGGGCGGCTATATGGGGGTCCGGACGCGTGGCTTGGAAGCTGTCTGACCTTTATGGGTATGAGTATACGCCTGAACTTTTTGACCTTGACAATTATACAAGCAGGATATATGAAAAGGCATTCCTCGGAAGCTATGGAAGAAGAGTGACCCTGAGCAAGGCTTCACCGGAGGATTTTGAGATTATGTATCCGGATAACGGTATGACATATCACCTTGTGATGCCGGAGAAGCAGCTTGACGTGACGGGAACCTTCGATGAGGTGTTCATCGATTATGACAAGCTCAAGATTACAGATTACTATGAGATGGATGCATACAGTGCTTATATAACATTGAGAAAATATGTGGCGATAATCGAGAATGAGAATGCGGCTAATCCGGACAAGAAAATACTTATTTTAAGAGATTCCTTCGGAAATAATTTTGCACCTTATTTTGCACAGCAGTATGGTACGGTGGAGCTTATCGATGTTGCCGATTTCACCGGAAGCATTAAGAGCTATATTGAGGAATCTAAGCCGGACACGGTGCTTTTGCTGTACAATCCGACAATGATTGAGCCGATTGACTGGAGCTCATATACAAGCAGCAAGTTCGATTTCAGATAATGTGATAGAAACGAGGAATTAACATGAAGGTATTATGGCTTATAAATGCCCCGATACCTGCCCTTTGTGAGCGCGCCGGGCTTCCGGTTCAGGTCAAGGAGGGGTGGATAGACGGACTGTACAATTCACTTATGGCTCTTGTGAGGGAGAAAAAACAGGATTTTGAGCTTGCCATAGCATTTCCGCAGTTTAGCAGGAGTGAGACAATAGAAGGTGAACTTGACGGCAATTCCTTTTACGGTTTTTATAAGGAGGAGGATAAGCCCTACAAGTATAATAAAAGGCTGGAAGAAAGACTAAAATATATAATAGAAAAGGTTGACCCTGATGTTGTCCATATAGCCGGAACAGAATATGAGCATGCGGCGGCGATGGTGCGGGTGTTTAATAAGCCGGAGAGGACAGTGGTGTCCATTCAGGGACTTACGAGCGTCTATGCAAGACATTATATGGCAGACCTTCCTATAAAGGTAAGGTACGGCTTTACGTTCAGGGATTTTGTTAAGATGGACAACCTCTATTTTGACAGGAAAAAATATTATAAAAGGGGTGCCATGGAGAAGGAGACTATAAGAGGTGCAGGACATATTATCGGAAGAACCGACTGGGATAATATATGCACACGCCTTGTCAATCCTGAGGCACAGTACCATTATTGCAGTGAGATATTGAGGAAGGACTTCTATGACGGAAGCCGCTGGAATATGGATGAATGTGACAGCCATACAATATTCGTATCTCAGGGATATTATCCGATAAAAGGGCTTCACTACATGCTTGAGGCATTAGGCGATATAAGAAAATTCTACCCGGATGTGAGACTTAGGGTTGCAGGTGGGGTGAGCCTTAACAATGCGGGACTAAAAAATAGGCTGAAACAGAAAAACTATCAGCGCTATTTATCTAAGCTTATAGAGAAGTACAACCTTGCAGAATGTGTGGAATTTCTCCCGCCGCTTAAGGCAGATGAGATGAAGAAGATGTACCTTAAGAGCAATGTCTTTGTGTCACCATCCTCCATAGAAAATTCGCCTAATTCGCTGGGTGAGGCGATGATGCTTGGCGTTCCGTGTGTTTCTTCACTGGTAGGCGGGGTGGGAAACATGCTTATAAACGGAGTTGAAGGCTTCACATATCAGCATGATGCACCTTATATGCTTGCATACTATGTCATGGAGATATTCAGATTGCAGAAGGAAAACAGACAGCAGCTGGCAGATATGACCGACATGGCGCATAGTCATGCAATGAGACTCTTCGACAGTGAAAAAAACGCTGCAAATATGCTTGAAATATATGCAGGTATTGAAAGGATAAAAAGATGAAGAAAAAGAATTGGATAATAGTAATATTGCTTGAGCTTGCATTGCTTGTGGGTGCTGTCTGCATGACGGCATTTCCTGTAATCAACAGGACATATACCGCTGATGAGCTCACACAGATATGCGGTGAAGTACATGACGATGGCTTATATGTTGACCAGAATATTCACTGGGCGGATAACTTTGCACTGACGCCGGCGCTAAAGCTAAACTACGGCAGCTACAAGATAACTGTCAAATATAATACAGACGGATACAATAATCTTCTTATGCTGTCATATCCGAATGTAATGAACTCAATTGAACCGATGAACGGACAGCTCTACTCTAATTCGTGCAGGCTTTCGGTCGACAGAAATGAAGTATCGATGGAGGCGTATGTAAAGTCGGGAAGGGAAGATTACCTTGCCAGTGTCTATTTCATGGGAGAAGGATACCTCACCGTTGAGAGTATCACCGTCCAGAAAACGGTTGGCGGAGTGTTAAGAGCGGGTCTGACCGTTATTTTACTCAGTGTAATTGTAAATCTGCTGATTGTTTTTTGGGACAAGCGCAAGCAGAACAAGATAAAGCAGGAAAATATCCAGACATTTTTTATGCTCAGCGGAATAATAATATTTACATCCATTCCACTGATGTTTGATTATATTTTGCAGGGACATGACTTGATTTTCCATCTTCTGAGGATTGAGGGAATTAAGGAGGGACTGCGCTCAGGGGATTTCCCGATTAAGATACAGTCTAACTGGCTTAGCGGTAACGGATATGCGACGTCGGTGTTCTATGGGGACATATTCCTCTATATACCGGCACTTCTGCGTCTGTGTGGCTTTAACATAACAGAAAGCTATAACATTTATATATTCCTCAATAATGTGGCTACCTGTCTGATTTCGTATTACTGCTTTAAAATCATGTCGGGAAAGAGAAATGCTGCAGTCATAGGTTCAGCGCTGTACACGGCTTCCATGTACAGAATTATAGATATATATATAAGGTCTTCCGTTGGAGAGTATTCGGCAATAACATTTCTTCCGCTTATCGCGTGCGGATTGTGGAAGATATTCACAGAGGACACAGACAGCGAAGATTATTCTATGAACTGGATTATGCCTGTAATCGGCTACAGCGGAATAATCAACACCCATATTCTCACATGTGAGATGGCAGGTGCGTTCACAATATTACTCTGCCTTGTGATGATAAAGAAGGTATTCAATAAGAAGACTTTCGCTGTCCTTGTAAAAATTGTCATATATACGGTTATTTTAAACTTAGGTTTCCTCCTGCCATTTCTTCATTATATGAAGCTGGGAGGCTTTATCGTGACCAACGGCTCGCGTTTTACAAGCGGAATACAGCAGTATGGAGCTTTCCTTGGACAGCTTTTTGAGCCATTTACAACTTATGAGGGACTTTCAGTCAATACCGAGATGGGAATTGCCGATGAGATGCCTTCGACAACAGGTCTGGGACTTGTAGTATGTGCTGTGGCAATCATATATGTGCTTGTATCCGGATATGTAAAGGATAAAAAGCAGAAGTATACAGGCATAATTGCGCTTGCATTTGCGGCACTTTCACTCTGGTTTTCATCGAATCTTTTCCCATGGGATAAGTTCCAGAACATGAACTCACTGTTTGAAAAGCTTATATCCATGATTTCTCTTCCATGGAGATTCTTAAGTATAGCGACTGTGATGTTAGCTGTGTGCGGTATCATTGCGCTTATCAATATAGATGAAAAACGTAAAGAGTACAAGTACTTTGTGGGGGCAATGATTTTTGCCTGCGTTATACAGAGTTCAGTGCTTATGAGTGATATTATGAACCACTATGAGCCGTACAGAGTGTATGGTGAACAGGAGCTTGATACCACAACGGTTATAGGTGCTGAATACCTTCCGTATGGTTCGGTTGTGGAGACATTTACGGCACAGTATGTGCAGCCGGGTGATAATATAGAGTATACACAGAACTACAGACACAACAATTATATCGAATGCAGCATAAAGAATAACGGCAGTGAGGAGAGCAATGTCAAATTCTCCATTGTCTACTATGCTGGCTATACGGCAGTTGACAAGCAGACCGGGGATAAGCTTGAGGTCTACAATGATGGCGGACAGCTTGCGCTGAAGGTCAAGCCGGGATATTCGGGTGATGTTGTTGTTAAGTTCACAGGCTTTGTATTGTGGAAAATATCAGCCGTGGTGTCAATGCTTGCCTTTGTTATACTTATTATATGTATTACCGGAAAAGAGAAGGTAATATTAAAAGCGCTAGCGAAGAAAAAAAATTAAAAGAGGCTATTTAGTTTATGGACACGTCACCAAGGAAACGCAAGTCCTCAGGGAAGAAAGATTTTGAGAGAAGGCTTGCAGGACTTAATTGTAAAAGAGGAATTATTTTTGCAATATCGGTTGCGATAGTACTTGTAATATATTATTTTTTGGCAGGAGAGGAGCAGGAACTGCCATATTGGTATGACGCAATGCTTATAGTGGTATTCACGATGCAGCTTGCCGGTGCAATATTGCTTATGTATATTTTAAGAAATGCACAGAAAGCGATGGCAGCAGCATATAGGGCGTATTTTATAATGACATTCATTGTTTTTATGCCTGTATGTATCGCTGATTATAAGGTAAATGGTAGCATTATTGCGTATGTGCTTTTGGTGGGAGCCTCAATATTCATACCGGTACTGTTAAGAAGCGAACTGCATATCTATACGCTGCTTATGGCAACAGCGACATTTGTATATTGTGTATTTGTCTCACAGGGAGGCATAAGAGTAGTTATAGAAGCAGCAGTGGTTGGTGGATTGGGTATTGTTGCCGGAAGATATTCGCAGGAGAGATTCAGGAGCTATATTCGCCTTGAAAATGAAAATAAGACGAGGAACATCCTGTCAAATGAGGACGCGCTCACAGGACTTACCAACAAAAGCGGACTTATAAACACTGCCGGAGTTATGTGGCAGTTCTGTATACGAAATCATTCTGTTGCGGGTGGAATATTCATAGATATTGATTTTTTTAACAATTATAATGATGCCTTTGGATATTCGCAGGGTGATGAGTGTCTTAAAGAAATTGCCGATGTGATAGCTTCCTGTGCGCGCAGGGATACGGATACGGTTGCAAGAGTTGGAGGAGAGGCTTTTTTCGTCATGGTTGAAGGTGTCGAAAAGGAGAATCTTATTGCACTGGCATTAAAAATCAGGAGTGCAATTGCCGGACTTGAGCTTGAACAGGAGTTTACCGGAGTATCTAAGTATCTGACGGTGAGCATAGGCGTTGCGTATACTTATCCGGAGAAGGGCTCAAGCTTTAAGAGCCTGTATGACAGTGCCGCTGATGCGATGTACACTGCGAAGGAGAACGGACGTAATTGCGTAGTATGTGATGGTAATGTATACGGAAGAATGAAAAATGGCGTTGGAACAGCCATAGGAAATTAAACAGGTGGTATTGTAATGCAGCATGAATTTTTACAGAATATTAATATTGCTTCAACAGTCTTAAGACTGTTGCTTGCGCTTGTGTGCGGCGGCCTTTTGGGGTTGGAAAGGGGCAAGAAAAAACGCCCGGCGGGCTTTAGGACACATATGCTTGTATGTGTCGGCTCAGCGCTTGCCATGATAACCAATCAGTATATGGCTGAGCATTATACAGGAATAGATGCCTCACGAATGGCTTCACAGGTCATAAGCGGTATAGGCTTTTTGGGTGCCGGAACAATTATGGTTACGGGGCTTCAGAAGATAAGAGGACTCACAACAGCAGCCGGGCTGTGGGTTGTGGCGTGTATTGGACTTGCGTTTGGAACAGGCTTTTACTCAGGCGGAATAATAGCGACTGTGCTGTGTTATGTGATTAACACGGTACTGCATCGTTTTGAGACGAGAATGGAGACTAATGCGAGAGTTATAGGACTATATGTGGAGCTTGCGGATGTCTCTTATGTCGGAAAGCTTCTTGAGAAATTAAGACAGCTTGATATAAATGTGTCCGAGTTCGAAACAGGCAAGGCACGCATGTCGGATAACCATGTCGGCGTGCTGCTTGTGGTTAAACTGGTACATTTTGTGCAGCACTCAGAGGTGGTTGAGCAGCTTGAGATGGTTGAGGGAGTGAGCTTCGTGGAGGAGGTCAACTGAGAATCTTTAATATAGATTCAGATGTCAAAACATGCCAATTTACTCTATGAGTGTATAACGTATTATATTTATGTATATCAGCTCCATTGTCCGAAGCAAGATGTTCTAAGAACATCTAAGCTTCTCCCAAAAGTCGTGATATGCATAAATATAATACGTTATACACATCTAAGTTTATAGCGGCATGTTTTGACATATTAATGAATATATAAATGTATAACGAATTTTGTACAGCCCCTTGGTATATATTTTAAGTAGGAATATATGCCGGGGGTTTTTATGTTTATAAAGAAAAAATTAAATCTGGATGACTTAAGGACGGAAGTGGGAGGCGCATTAAAAAGAGTGCGTCCGGCTGTCAGGAGAAATAAGAAAACTGTGGTGGCAGGGCTTATGCTTTTGCTGCTTGCGGGTATCGCGTATGCAGGACCAAGGGCTGTTGTGGCGGCGTCACAGAATGCGATGGCTGCTTCTAGGGAGCTGCCTATATACTGTGTTGACAGGAAAGACAAGGTGGTGGCGCTTACATTTGATGCCGCCTGGGGCAATGAGGACACGCAGCAGATACTTGACATTCTGGAAAAGCATAATGTGAAGGTGACTTTCTTTGCCACAGGCGGCTGGGTTGAGACCTACCCGGATGATGTTAAGAAGATTATAGAAGCCGGGCACGCATTTGGCAATCACAGCGAGAACCATAAGTTTATGACAAAACTGTCTGATGAACAGAAAAAGCAGGAGCTTATGAAGGTTCATGACAAGGTTAAGGCACTTACAGGCTATGAGATGTGCCTGTTCCGCCCGCCTTATGGCGATTACAATGACGCGGTAGTGAGGACTGCGGAAAGCCTTGGATACTATACGATACAGTGGAGCGTGGATAGTCTTGACTGGAAGGATTATGGTGTCGATTCAATCATAAAGACTGTCACCCAACACAAGAATCTGGATAGCGGTGCGATAATACTCATGCACAATGGTGCTAAGTATACTGCGGACGCATTGGATAGCGTTATAACGAACCTGAAGGAGCAGGGCTACAGCTTCGTCACGGTTGCACAGCTTATACATACAGGCAAGTATCATATAGACCATACAGGGAAGCAGATTGCGGACGAATAACCGGAGTGTGGGACAGTGGGGTGGTTGAGACAGGGGTCAGGTACATGTCCCAGACAGTGGCGTTGGGACACGTACCTGACCCCTGTCCCAACCCGCCCCTGTCCCAACGGCTTGTATTTTATTGTGGAATAACATATAATAGATGTTGATAGGATATGTCGGGAATTTCAGCAGAATGGAAAGGGGAGTATTATAAATGGGCATATATTTTAATCCGGGTAACAGAAGCTTTGTGCAAGCCAGAAACAGTATGATTTATGTGGACAAGACGAAATTACTGGAATTTCTCAATAAGAGATTATATACGGAGGACAAGTGTATAGCGCTGAGCCATGCAAGGCGTTTTGGAAAATCACATGCTGCCGGAATGATTGATGCTTATTATAGCCGTGGATGTGATTCTACCGAGCTTTTTGAGGATACGAAGCTTGCTGCTGATACAGATTATAAGAAGCACATGAACAAGTACAATGTGATACATCTGGATGTGGCTTCGTTTTGGGATTCATACAAGGACAATATTGTTGAGAAGATTGTGGAGTATGTGTATAAAGATTTTAGGGCTGCCTTTGGGGATGAACTCAATTATGATGACAGCTTTGGATATAATCTGATGCAGATATATCAAAAAACAGGAATACCATTTGTAATTATCATAGATGAACGGGACTGTATAATAAGAAATTGTGATGACGAGGAACTTGTCCATAAATATTTGCAGTTTTTACACTCATTATTTAAGTCGGAGGAGGCAAAATCATTTTTGGCATTGGCATATATTACAGGAATACTGCCAATAAAGAAGGTGAAGGACGAGTCTGCGCTTAACAATTTCAGGGAATATACGATGTTAGATTCTTACCCGATTACAGAGTTTTATGGTTTTACCGAAGAAGAGGTAAGGTCCCTTTGCGATAAATATGATATGGATTTTGAGAGCGCAAAGGCGTGGTACAATGGATATTTGATAGATGGACTTCATATGTACAATCCTAATTCGGTGTCGATGGCTATGGATAGGCACAGATTTGATTCATATTGGAAAAATACATCGTCCTTTGCTTCAATAAATACATTTATCACGATGAACTATGATGGGCTTAAGGATGACGTGATGGCAATGCTGTCCGGGGAAAAGGTGTATGTCAATACCGACACCTTCCAGAATGACCTTTCCACTGTCTCATCAAAGGACGAGGCTATTACTGCGTTGATTCACCTTGGATATTTAGGATATGACAGGGAAGAGTATAGCGCGTATATACCTAATTATGAGGTGAAAAAAGCCTATCAAGCGGCACTATGTACCGGAAGCTGGAGCGAAATCGCAAAATCAGTCGGAAAATGTGATGAGCTGTTAAGAGCCACGATAAAAGGCGATGAGGAGAAGGTTGCGGAGCTTGTTGAGCTTGCACATGACACCTATACGTCAGTGTTAAAGTATAATGATGAGAACTCACTTAGCTGTGTTCTCACGATGGCATATTTCACCGCACCGGCATTTTACAATATTATTCGTGAAATGCCGGCGGGCAAAGGATTTGCCGATTTTGTATTTATTCCGAGAGCCAATGCCGGAAGCAGACCTGCAATGGTGGTGGAATTAAAGTACAATAAGTCGGCGGACACCGCGATAAACCAGATTAAGGAAAACAGATACCATGGAGCACTGTCAGGCTACAGTGACAGAATACTCTTAGTAGGAATCAATTATGACGCGGACGGAAAGGACGCGAAAAAGCACACATGTGTGATTGAGGAATTTATTTCAAGGTAATATTTCAATTGCGTTTACATCAAGATAGCTTTCACCTGAGGCAATCAAGATATGCAGCATATAATTGAATAGGTAGTGTTGGTGCACATATAAATGGCATATTCGACATTAGAGCGGTAAGATGTAAAAGAGTTTGCAAATGGTGGAGATGTAATAGAAAAAATAGGAGTATTAAAGGATAATAATTAAGTGTGGATAAAAACGAATTAATTTCTAGTATACTATCATTTAAAGATAAAATAGGCATGTGGAAAATAGTATTAAATCAAATTACAGATGCAGATTTTGTTATTGGATATGGTTTTGATAATAATGAAAAATTATGGAAGGTTTATCAAAATAATGAAAGAGGAATGAAGGCAGAATGGACGTTTGAGAATGAAGAAGAGGCATTAGAGAAATTATATAAAAAAGTAAAATTTCAGTCCAAAATAATAAATTAAATAAGGTCTTTTCAAAATCCATTTATCAAATAAAAATATAGTATCAGCGGTGTTTTTGACCCTAAAAGTCACGAACACCGCTGAATTAGATTCATTAGGCAGAGCAATGGGAATTGAAGCTGCTATCACGCCGGGCTTGAATATATATCAAACAATATTGAACAGAAGGTAGGTTTGTTTATGAATTATGATATAAATGAATTTTTGCCTATTCGACAAGGAGAGTGCAAAAAAAACGCATGGGAAGAAATAGAGAAAAAAATAGGAATTATTTTTCCAGAGGATTATAAACGGTTTATTGATTTTCATGGAGAAGGAGGAATTAATGAGTTTTTGTGGATATTATCCCCATTTTCCGAAAATGAAAATTTTAATTCTATAGATAAGTTCAACATTATGAAAGATGCGTATATAAGTATGCAGAGTGAATTCCCGGAACAGTTTTCTTTTAATTTTTATAACGGTAAAACAGGTTTGTTTCCTTGGGGTATTACAGATAATGGAGATGAATTGTTTTGGAATTATAAAGGAGATATCGTAGAAATAGTAGTATATGAGTCAAGATATGCAAATAATATGAGTTATATAATGAGTATGGAAGAATTTTTATGCGGACTATTAAGTAGAAAGATAGTATGTCCTATTTTTCCCGATGATTTCATCTTAGAGGAAAATTATTATGAAACAATATAATTTTAATTATGTGAGCGTAATAAAGGAAAGAGGTAATAATAAATGTACAGTTTTGTAAAAGCTCAAAGTGAAAATACACATATTTCGAGCCAGGACATAATGGAAATTGAGAGTAAATACAATATCAAATTTCCGAAAGTACTTAGAGAGTATTACTTAAAACATAATGGTGATAAGATTAGATTATGTATTTTCAAGGTTGATGACGAAAAATTTGGTGTGGCAGAAATTGTTGAATTAAAATACGGAAATTGCAGTTTTGAAAAATTGGTTGAGAATGACAGGAAAGATGGATTTATAGATGAACATTTGTATCCGTTAGCCTGCAATGAAGGCGGCGATTATTTTTATTGGGACGTAAGAGATGAAAATGTATATATGTTATATTGTGATGATATAGAAAATCCTGTTTGGATATGCGCTTCAGTTAAAGAATTTTTTGATTTACTCGAATAAGATTGCGGAGAAAAGAGTCCATACAGCCGCAATAGGAGATATCTTGACGCAGAAGCATTAAAAGTGCTTAATTCATTGGCTTTAGTCGATGTGTTAAATTATAGTACAGAAGAATGGTATATAGAGATATTGATATGAATGACCATGAAAGTCCAAAAGATAAGGAGTGCAATATGAAAGGCTGCATAATAAATAGCGATAAGGTTTCATTGGAAGATGTCTTTGATTGTATAAATGACTTTGCGGAATATAACTGCCTGATAACCAACATTGAATGTTATCCTTTAGATGGGGAAATAGCAGCGATTTTTAGTGATGAATATTGCTGGATTGAGGGTGAAAAATTGTTACGATTATTGAAAAAAGAAAATATGCACTAAAATAAATTTTAAGGATAAAGTTTTATGAAAAGATGTCCATGTTGTGGTTACTTAACTATTGATGATACAGATGAATTAATTACAGATATTTGTGGTGTTTGCTTTTGGCAATATGATGAAGTGGCTCAAAATATGCCCGATAGGATTATTGGAGCAAATAAGGTGTCATTGAATACTGCTAAGAAGAATTATAAGTTGTTTGGAGCTACAGAAGAACGTTTTATAAATATGGTTCGTCAACCGTATGAGAATGAGATATAACCATAAAATATAAGGAGGCATTTAATGATTAAGGATATAATGGATAATATTATTTCAGAAAGAAAGAGTAAAAATATTGAAGATGATTATGGTATTCAGAACTGTTGGAATAAAATGATAGATATTTTATCTAAAGATATTAATGAAACAGTAGCATATTTAGAAAATTGTTCTGAAAAAGATATTTATTTTATTAGTGAAATTTTTGAAGATGTGTCTGAAAAGTTGCAAAGTAAAGAATATATTGAATGTTTAAGGAAGTTGGATGATAAATTTCCTGATTTGCACATGACAAAAGATATTGATTTGGCAGAAGAGTATATTTAATCATGCTCAGATTTATGGTTAAGGGTCGTAACCATGGATTAAATATAACAGTAATTGTTGAACCGCATGGTGAGGGAATAATAACTGGTTATAACAGTGGTAAATAGAGGAAAAAAGATGGATATTAAAGCTTATGAAGATTTTTTGCAGATAGTTGACTCAATAGCAGAGGGTGAAATGAGTTTTCGGTATGAAGTGGAAAGAGAAAGGGGATATCAGGTAGTTAAGAGTGCAATAAATGAAGCTAAAGAATTAGGCAGTTTTGGTGAGCGAAGAATTGCTTTAGAAAGCTTGTTGGATATTCTTAGTGAAGTTGGACTTTTTCTTTCAATTGAACAGATAAATATTGCGGATAGGGCGTTTGGAAGTCCTAAAAATATGAATGAGGAGATTCTCATAGATTATTACAAAAAGAATTTAGTAAAAAATTACAAGAATATGCAGGATATAATAGATATGGAATTGGAAGAATATATTCCTTTGAAGATTATATTTAATAGGGATGAGGAAGCGGTTGAATATATTTCATATTCAAAAGCTAAAACTTCTTCATTGGAATTTACAGTGGGTATAAAGAGTAAATTATTAAAAAGAATAACGCTATTGCTTTGCAAGGAGTATTCAGAAACTACGAATAAGCTGGTGGTGGAAAATTTTGAAGATGGAAAGATAATTTTTCATAGTGATGATATTGAATGCCCTGTTTTTAAAACTATTTTGTATTCTAATGGTACCAGAATAATATTGTCAGACAAAAAAAGTTCCCATTATATAAAAATGGACAAAGTGTATTTTGGATTGTCAGAAACAGATGATATTATTGAAATATGTGTATGTGATATGAGTGTTTCTGAATTGGAACACTTAAAAAAAGAATTAGAGTTGCAGTGAGTAAATTGTATGTCCGAACCATACCAAAATTAAGTTTAATCCACAAGTTAAATCAATTCCTAATCCATTTAAGTAAGGAGAGATAACATGTATGTGAAAAGAGTGTTTTATGATGACTTTAAGGATTTATCTAATGTTGAGAAAAGTATTGAGTTTCCAACATGGGAAGATATTGAAAAGGTGATTAATCTGCTGGATGGAGAATATGTTACTCAAATTATTATGGATAACGGAAATGAGGATGACTACTTATGTATTGGTGGGGGAAATTACGGGTTGTGTAATGTATTTATTTCTAAAAATGATAATGAGATAATCTATACATTAATGAACTCAGATGCAAATGATTCATTAGTACATAAGTTAGTTACGGGTGGGCAGGAAGGAGATTTTGAAGACAAGCTATGTGTGTCAATTGACATGGCAAAGTGTGTAGCAAAAATGTATTATGAGTCAGGTCAAATGGATACTTCTTTTATATGGGAATAAGTTTTAACAAGAGAGATACAATGATTAAGTCATATTGTACAAAATCCGATATTAGGAGAAATAAAGGTATGGAAAAAATTACTCAGAATTACAATATTGATATCGTTACTGAATGGGAGCCAACAATAGAAATTTCGGAGATGTAATATTTAGTATACTATAACCACATTCCATATAAAAAAATTCTCTGAGTTAATTAAGAAAGCACCAAGTTTAGGGTTTGAAAGGTAGATATAAAATATGCGTATTGAAGAAATTAACTGGTTAGATATAGGAGGAGAAGAAGCAGTTTTAAAAGTTGTGAGTGATACAGATAGTTTAGTTTGTTTTTCATGCCCATGTTCATGTGATGTAGGAGATGTATTAACAGAACCGTTAGAATGTCTTAATACAGATAATATTATATTGTGTGAAACAAATGACAATATTATTGAAAAAATGGAGGGTGAATTTAAGTATAAGTTAAGAGGCGAATTAATAGATATGCAGAATGGGATTGTTGAGGTAAAAGGTTTTAATTTACATATTGATGAAGACAAAATCCCAAAAGATATGTCAAATGGAATGTGTATTCAGTTTGAAGTATCTAGAATCGATATTTGGTAATTTGTGACTTGGATTGGATGTAAATTTTTTTTTATATACATTGTTTTCACAACATTACCAGAAGGTCTACAAGTTAAGTAGGAGGCAATATGAGAATAACAGCAATCGAATTACAAGGTGAAGATATAATGTGGTTTGGCATAGATAATAGTAATCATATATTTGAGTGTACATCAGCCGGATGTGGAAATGTTCCGGAATTTGTCTGTATAAGCAAAGAAAATACAGAGAGCCTTTTAAACTTCTTTATGAACGAATTGGCTGAATTTACAGAAGAAAAAGTGGTCACAGAGTATGATGATACCAATTCTTTATTGGAGGACTGCATTCATTTGTCAAGAAAAGGGATTTATTGTTATGATGTATATGAGGATGATGAACAACAATATATAAAAATTTCAGAACCATTAAAACCATTAGAGTTTGATAGATTACCTCCATATATCAAAGATATTTTAAAAAATAACAGAGTAAGTGTAGATGTAATGACTGATAAAATTATTAGTGTAGAGCATGCATATTAAATTTATTATATGACAATATGGCATTATATAGTTCAAACTTTAGACATAAAATCGTGTAGCAAAGAAATTTAATGGTTAATAAAACAGGGACAGAAGAGTATGTGAATGCTTTTCTGTCCCCATTTTATTTGGAATGTTAATTTAATTAATGTGGTATCTATTTGCCCGCAATAGTTATTCCCTTGACAAGAACCGACGGTGAACCGCAGCGCGATGCGCCGAGTGCGAAAGGATTGAACTTTAAATCCTCACCGATTAAGGATATATCCTTTAAGAGTGAGAAGAAGTTGCCGGATATTGTGAAGCCCTTTACCGGCTTGCCTTTTTTGCCGTTTTCAATCTTAAAGCCGCCCGATGAGAGGGAGAAATCTCCTGTTATGGCGTTGGCACCTGCGTGCAGTCCCTCAACGGAGGTCACATATATGCCATCACCTGCGGCACCAAGCAGATCCTCAAGGGAGCCCTTTACAGGATTGATGTAGAAGCTGTAAGGGTGGATGGATACAGGTGAAGCGTATGAAGCCTTTGCTGCGTTTCCGGTGGTCTTTACACCTGCCTTTGCGGCAGTTGCAAGATTATATAAGAGTGTGGTGAGTTCACCGTTCTCAATCACGTTCTTAGGGTAGGTTGCAGCACCCTCAGCATCGAAGGTTCTCTTGACGAGAGCGTCCTTGTAGAGAGGGTCATCGGTTAAGGTGAGAATGTCGGCGGCAACCTTGGTATTTTCTTTCCCTGCTAAGAGCGATAAGCCCTTCTGTGCGGTATCAGCACAGAATACGGATGAGTAGGTTGAGAGCAGTGCTGCCATAACCTTGCTTGAAAATACGACTGTGTACTTTCCGCTTGGTATGGAGGTGTAGCCTATCGTGGATACTGCGTCATCAACTGCCTCTGCGGCTATTTTTGCGGCGTCGAAGCTTTCAAGATTTCCTGAGGCGATGCCGTCGCCGTCATATTTGTTCTCGCCATCGGATACAAGTGCAACAGCATAGCTGTATGAGAAGGCTGCTGTGTCCTCAAGGTCGAGACCGTTTGAATTGCACAGAGCGTACTTGCTGTTGTCATAGCCGGAGGCGGACATCGTTCCGTCAACAACGCGCTTATCAGCCTTATATACTTCTGACTGAAGTTTGAGTGTGAAATCTGCAAGTTCAGATGAACTTGGTTCTAAGCCTGCAGAAGCCTCATAGGACAGATAATTGTCACCTGCCTTATGTATGAACGAAGGCTCATCGCTCTCAATGGAGAGTGCATTTTCCATGGCGCGCTTTATAAGCGAAAGGGCATCATCGGCGGTCAAGTTCTCTGTAGAAGCATAACCTGTCTTTCCATTCACGATACATTTAAAGCATACTCCGAGGGAGCTGTCTGATGAGAAGTTGTTAATTTCGCTCTGGTAAGCCTCAACGCTTGTACCGGAGGATTCTGTATAGTAGAGTTCATAATCCTTAAGATTATTCTCCTTGACTGCGGCTAAGACCGCATTCTTAAATTCCTGATAGTTCATTCTAATCTCCATTCCGCCGCCCTACGGCGACACTAATCTCTTAACGTCCACCGACGGTTATAGATGATACCCTGATTAACGGCTGACCGACGTTGGTAGGAATGCTTCCTGAGGACGAACCGCACATACCCTGACCGTGGCGAAGATTTCTGCCAACCATATCTATATTCATAATAATATCTGAGCCCTTTCCGATGAGACTTGCGCCTCTTACAGGCTCACAGATTTTACCGTTTCTGATGACATAGCCTTCACTGACGGCGAAGTTGAACTGTCCTGTTACAGGATTTACCGAGCCACCGCCCATCTTGGCAGCATACAGACCGTATTCGATGGAGCTTATGATATCCTCATCGCTGTCATTGCCCGGTGCAATGTAGGTGTTGGTCATTCTGGAGGTAGGTGCGAAGGCATAGCTCTGTCGGCGGCTGCTTCCTGTCGACTCCATTCCCATACGTCTGCCGTTGAACTTATCTATCATGTAGGATTTTAACACACCATTTTCGATAAGGACGTTTCTTCTTGAAGGTGTGCCCTCATCATCAATATTTATAGAGCCCCATGCGTTTGGAATTGTGCCGTCGTCGATGGCTGTGACCTTGGTTGAGGCAATCTGTGTTCCGAGCTTTCCGACAAACTGTGAATTGCCGTATGCGACACTTGAGGCTTCAAGGGAATGTCCGCACGCCTCATGGAAGATAACTCCGCCGAAGCCGTTTTCAATGGCTACAGGCATATTTCCGGCAGTTATGTAACCTGCATTTATCATAACCATAGCTTCGCGCGCTGCCTCTGCTCCGACCTCCTTAGGATTGTAGAGGTCAAAAAGCTCCATTCCGACCCTTCCTCCCGGACTGCATGAACCGGTCTGGTTTTCGCCTGCCTTGCTGGCAACAGCCTGTATTCTTATTCTTGAACGAATCTGTCTGTCCTGTGCGAAAAGACCTTCGCTGTTGGCTATGAGAATCTTGTGGTCGACATCTAAGAATGAGCCTGTTACCTGTGAAATACCTTCGTTGTATTCCTTAGCCGCATTGTATGCCTCCCTGAGATAATCAATCTTGGTGGAATTGGCAACGGATACCGGCACAATCTTGATAGGGTGGATATCTCCGAATAATCTCTCAGTGAGATTTACATTGGAAATCATAGGGGTATCATTAAGTACACCTGCGACTCTTTCCGCACAGGCTAATACCGCCTCCGGAAGCAGGGAAGAGGTACTTCCCGACACACACCTTAATCCCTTGAATATTCTTATTCCGACACCGCTTATTACAGCGTCCTCAATCTTATCCACCTTGGATGAAACCATGCTTATTGTCTTGCTGTCTGTATGCTCTGCAAAGACTTCGGCATAGTCGGCACCGGTGGAGAGGGCTTTTTGTAAAGCCGCTTTTACTAAATCCTGTGATAACATAAGTACCTCCCCAATTTATTAATTGTATTACCAAAACATCATAATTGTATAAAACTTGCTCTCTAAGAATAACAAATTGGCTGAATATTTGCAAGAAGTTTGTTGAGATGTTATAATTATAAAGAGTGTGGTAGGTGTATGACAGTTAGAAAGTGCGCAACAATAAAATTATATAACTGTTATGTGGCAGATTTGCAGTTGGCTAAAATCAACCGGGAAGGGGAGGGCATGAATGAAAAAGATTAATTTTTATGAAAAAAGATACCATGCAATGGATGAGGTTTACAGTTGGGTAGACCAGGGAAGCCCTTATGATATCGCAGTTGACCAGGGAAGCGAATACAACAGTTGGTCGGACGATATCGATGAGATAATATACTATGTGACCATCGCTAGCAGATATGCCAGGGGCGGCAGGACGATATCGGACAGGTTTAAGGAGACTTTGGAGACTATTATACCGAGGGCGCGGGAGTTAAATCTTGTGAAGTACGGCTTGACGCAGTATGAAATAGATTGCTTTGATGAGGATATAATTGACGCGGCGGGATATATTCTGAATCACTATTGATTAAGGAAGGATTTAGTATCGTTTGATGAGGTAATTAAGAACGAACAGAGTTTGACGCGGAAGGAAATATAACGAAGGAGAAAACACAGATGAGTGAATGGGAGGAGAAAAAGTATAAGAAATATAAGAAAATTTATGATGGGAATACAGAGGAATAGACAGCGGTCAGAAAATAGAAGATTGCTTCAAGAATTAGTGATATTATAATAGTCATGGAAAAAGGAACGATATGGTCATCAGGGCATACCGTTCCTTTTTTGATTGATTTCTGATATGTAACTGCAAAATTATCTACTTAACAAACTGTGGGCATATCTGCCTTGCAAGGTTCCACAGTCCTTCGACAGTGAAGGGATACCACTGATTGACATTTCTGTAGCCTTCGGCGTACTGTCCGGCGTAAGGCTCCGTGAGAATTGCGTGGCGGCCGGCAAGCTCATCCGTGTAATCGCTAAGAAAATAGGTTGTCATTTCCGTGCGTCCCGCCGTGTAATGTGTCACGAGAAAATCCATGTCATAGTCGGATATGTAGGTGCCTGTGGAGTCCTTTGTGATTGTGACCTCAGCAAAGCCTCCGAGCATTGAATAGTTGTAGTACTGTATCGATATGTAGTTGCCGAGAGAGTAGTATACAAGCGTCTGCCTGCCATCGGCGGCGGTTATCCACTCAACAGGTTCGACGACATGAGGATGTGTTCCGATGATAAGGTCGGCACCGTTGTCGGCGAAGAACTGCGCCCACTGCTTCTGCTCATCTGTGGCTTCAAGAACATATTCGGTGCCCCAGTGAGGGTACACGATGACGAAATCAGCCTGTTCGCGGGCTTTTTTTATGTCATCGGCTATCTCAGCCTTGTGGGCGTCATCCATAAGGTTAACAAGATAAGGCTTGTCGGCAGGGAGCGAGAAGCCGTTGAGTCCGTAGGTGTAGTTGAGCATGGCGATTTTTATGCCGTCCTTCTCAACTATCCTTATTGTATCGCGCTCCTCCTCATTCTCATTAATTCCGAGAAAGGTTGTGTCCGGGTGCTTTTCCTTCCAGAAGTGGATTGTGTTCAGCACTCCGACGGTGTCCTTATCCATTGTGTGATTGCTGGCATGCAGAATCACGTCGAAGCCGGTGTCGACCAGCGCATCGCCGAAAGCCTGCGGTGAATTGAAGGTAGGGTAGCTGCTCACGCCGAGCTCCACGCCTCCAAGAATCACCTCCTGATTGGCGACTGCGATGTCAGCCGCAGCGATTCTGTCCTTCGTGTGCTCAAACACATGCGCGTAGTTGTAGCTTCCGTCGGGCTGCAGTGAGCTGTTATGTATGCCGCCGTGAAGGAGCATATCACCCACTGCTATGAGGTTGACACTCACAGGAGCGACGGTGGCGGTGACTTCGGTCGAAGCTTCGGATGTCGTGCTGTCCGAAGAAGTCTCAGCGCTTTCCGGTTCGCCTGTGTTGTCTAACGGATTGCCGGTGGTAGTTACGGATTCGTTTTCATTATCGGCAGGCAATGTGGCTGTGGCATCTGAGCCGGCGGTCGGTCTTGTTGTCTCAAGATAGATTGTATTGTTGACATTTGTGGAAGCATTAGAGCATCCGGTGAGTCCGAAAATACCGGCTGTAATCAGGCACATGCTTAGGATAAATGCCTGCAGCTGTCCCGTGTGCATTCGGTTTTTCTTCCTATTAAAAATAGTTAGCATATAAACTCCGTTTCTGAGCGAAAAGATGGAAAATACTATAATCAAAAATAAAAACGGCTGCGTATTCCACGCTCAAGAATCACAGCCGTGCCATATAGTATTTTATACATTAAGGCGGCATTTCAGTCAATGAAAATTTGAGTTCCGCTCTTTTTATATGTGCATAAACGGGACTTGCCGGAATATGCTTTGTAAGAGATGTTGGGGCTATGACACTTAATTTATTTAGCTCCCGCCTTTGATTATATAAGACTTAGCAAAATTATTTCAGCCTGTAACTTAATATAGTAAAGCGATATCATACAAAAGCAACAAAACATTGAAAATACAAAATCCGTTTGATATAATGAGCTAATACATAGGCACTGGATTTATTGTGCAATGGAGGGACAGATATGAGCAGATACAGCAAAGAAGATATTTTAAGAATTGTAGCTGAGGAAGATGTTGAGTTCGTGCGCCTGCAGTTCACAGACGCGTTTGGAATTTTAAAGAATGTGGCAATTACTGCCAGCCAGTTAAAGAGAGCATTGGACAATAAGATTATGTTTGACGGAGCTTCCATAGACGGTTTTGTCAGGATAGAGGAGTCGGATATGTACCTGTATCCGGATCTTGACAGCTTTACGATTTTCCCTTGGAGACCGCAGCAGGGCAAGGTTGCAAGACTTATCTGCGATGTATATAAGCCGGATGGGACACCTTTTGAGGGGGACCCAAGGTATATATTAAAGAGAGTATTGAAGGAAGCAGCTGATATGGGCTACACCTTTAATGTAGGACCTGAGTGTGAATTTTTCCTTTTTGCCTCGGATGAATCGGGCAGACCTACAACCGATTCCGATGAGCAGGCGGGATATTTTGACCTTGGACCTAACGATTACGGCGAGAATGCAAGACGTGACATGGTGTTGACACTTGAGGATATGGGCTTTGTGATAGAGGCCTCACACCACGAGGCGGCGCCTGCACAGCATGAGATAGATTTCAAATATGATGAGGGGCTTAAGGTGGCGGACGATATAATGACCTTCAAGCTTGTTGTAAAGACAATCGCAAAGCGGCATGGAATGTATGCGACCTTTATGCCGAAGCCTAAGTACGGCGTGAACGGCTCGGGAATGCACATTAATATGTCACTTTCAAAGGATGGAAAGAATGCGTTCTGTGACCCGGAGGATAAGCTTGGACTGAGCGAGACGGCATATCAGTTCATAGCAGGTATTTTAGAACACGTAAAGGGCATAACAGCCATCGCGAACCCTCTCATCAATTCGTATAAGAGACTTGTTCCGGGGTATGAAGCTCCTGTATACATTGCATGGTCCGCAACCAACAGAAGTCCGCTCATACGCATACCGGCGTCCGAGGGTGAGGGGACAAGAGCTGAGCTTAGAAGCCCGGATCCTACAGCTAACCCTTATCTTGTGCTGGCAGTGTGTCTGTCGGCAGGACTTGACGGAATAAGAAGAAAGCTGCAGATTCCACAGGCAGTCAACAGGAACATCTATGATATGACGGACAGTGAGAGACTTGAAGCCGGCATAGACAATCTCCCGGAGAACCTTATGGAGGCGGGAATTGAGCTTGCTAACGACGATTATCTTAAGCAAACACTTGGACCACATATAACAAGGGTATATCTTGACAATATAAAAAAGGAGTGGAAGGACTATTCCACGCAGCTTACGGACTGGGAGATAAAGCAGTACCTTTATAAATATTGATGTCGAGGTAATAAATTATATGGAAAACATTATTGTCGTGTTTCCAAAAATCGAGGACGGCAAGGGACTTAAAGGACTTCTGGCAAAAAATGGTTTTCATGTGGATGTCGTGTGCACAACAGGTGCATTTGCGCTTGAGCATGCACATTCGCTGAGCGGTGGAATTGTCATATCAGGCTATAAGCTGCCCGATATGCTGTATCTTGAACTTAAGGAGAGCCTTCCGCCGCAGTTTGACCTCCTTTTGCTTGCCTCCGAAAGGGTGCTGTCCCAGTGTCCGAGTGACATTGTGAGCATATCTATGCCTGTAAAGACGGTGGATTTTGTGAACACCATACACATGATGTTTGAGGCACAGTACAGGCGCAGAAGAAGGCAGAGAAGCCAGCCGGCTGTAAGGAATACGGAGGAACGCAAGCTTATAGAGGAGGCAAAGGCGGTTCTGATGGAGCGAAATCACATGACGGAGGACGAGGCACATAAATATATCCAGAAATGTGCGATGGACAGCGGAACGAAGCTGGTTGAGTCCGCACAGATGGTGCTGAGTCTGTATGTGTAATTTATGGGAAATTATGAGGCTTTGTGTGATAATCCGGTATGCTGTTCAGTCAGGTTTTTGGAACCATATAAGAAAAATAGGACGCGGATAATAAATCCGCAGATTGGAGATTGCTGTGAAATTTACAAAAATGCAGGGACTTGGAAATGATTATGTATATGTAGACTGTACGAAGGAGGAGCTTGCGACTCCGTCCGATATAGCAAAGGCTGTCAGCGACAGACATTTTGGAATTGGCTCAGACGGACTTATTCTTATCAAGCCTTCCAAGGTTGCGGATTTCTATATGGAAATGTACAATGCCGATGGCTCAAGAAGTGCCATGTGCGGAAACGGAATCCGCTGTGTCGGAAAGTATGTGTATGACTTCGGTCTTACTGATAAACTGGACGTATCGATTGAGACAGCTGCGGGAATCAAGTATCTTAATCTTAGATTGTTGGGCGGACAGGTGAGTGAAGTACGTGTGAACATGGGCGCTCCTATTTTTGAGCCTGCACTTGTTCCTACAATGCTTGAAGCGACAAGAGAGATTGCTTCAGGTGACAAGACAGTTCCGGCAGTTCTTGATGCACCGCTCACAGTTGATGGAAAAGAGTACAGGGTAAGCTGCGTTTCCATGGGAAATCCACATGTCATCACCTATGTAGACGATGAGAAGGCGGTCGACATAGAAAAAATAGGACCGTCCTTTGAACACCATGAGGTATTTCCTGAGCGCACGAACACGGAATTCATCCGTGTGGCAGACAGACAGAATATATATATGCGCGTGTGGGAGCGCGGAACAGGAGAGACTCTTGCCTGCGGAACCGGTGCCTGCGCCAGTGCGGTTGCAACCATGTTAAACGGCATGTGCGACAGAAAGGTCACAGTTCATCTTCTTGGAGGTGATTTGGTCATCGAATGGGACGAGAAGGAGAATGTGGTATATATGACAGGACCGGCGGTAACGGTGTTTACCGGCGATTATCCGCTTGTCAGTCTTTTATAAATTAAAATCTTAGGAGGATACACAACATGTTTAAGCTCAATGACAATTATCTTAAGTTACCGGGAAGCTATCTTTTTTCCACAGTGGGAAAGAAGGTTAATGCCTACAGTCAGGCACATCCTGATAAAAAAATCATCCGTCTTGGTATAGGCGATGTCACACAGCCGCTTGCACCTGCAATCATTAAGGCGCTTCACGGTGCGGTTGATGAGATGGCTGATGCTAAGACCTTCAGAGGCTATGCTCCGGATTTAGGCTATGAGTTCTTAAGAAATGCGATTGTGGAAAATGATTATAAATCAAGAGGCTGCGATATAGCTGCTGATGAGATATTCGTGAGCGACGGTGCAAAGAGCGACAGCGCCAATATTCAGGAGATATTGAGCCTTGACAATAAGATTGCCGTGTGTGATCCGGTTTACCCTGTATATGTCGACTCAAATGTTATGGCAGGAAGGACAGGCGTGTATGACGCTGCGGCACAGACATGGAGCGATGTCATCTACATGCCATGCAACGCTGAGAACAATTTTGTCCCTGAGCTTCCGAAGGAAACACCGGATGTGATATACCTGTGCTATCCGAATAATCCTACAGGAACCACACTAACAAAGTCTCAGCTTCAGGTGTGGGTAGATTATGCAAACAAGGTCGGAGCACTCATTATATATGATGCCGCCTATGAAGCATATATTTCGGAGGATGATGTTCCTCATACAATTTATGAGTGTGATGGGGCGCGTACCTGTGCAATAGAGCTCAGAAGCTTTTCTAAAAATGCCGGCTTTACCGGGGTACGACTTGGCTTTACAGTTATCCCTAAGGATATCAAGTGCGGCGATGTGATGCTTCATTCACTCTGGGCGAGAAGACACGGAACCAAGTACAACGGAGCACCTTATATTGTCCAGAGAGCCGGCGAGGCAGTCTACTCCGACGAGGGTAAGGCAGAGCTTAAGGAGCAGGTAGCATATTACATGAAGAACGCCAAGACCATAAAGGACGGTCTTGCCTCAGCAGGCTATACGGTATTCGGAGGTGTGAACGCTCCATATATCTGGCTTAAGACACCGGACAATATGAGTTCATGGGATTTCTTCGATTATCTTCTTGAGAACGTAAATGTTGTCGGAACACCGGGCTCAGGCTTCGGTCCAAGCGGTGAGGGATATTTCAGACTTACTGCATTCGGCTCCTACGAGAACACGGTCGAGGCGCTTGACAGAATCAAAAAGCTGTAGTCATCTCTGGGACAGGGGTCTGAC
>JBNMLM010000013.1:0-32254 GCA_050874845.1 Eubacteriales bacterium
CCGGTTAATTCATTTTTTCTTTGATTAGTTCGGCAGTCGCTGCAAGCTCTTCGTTGGAAGGCTTCATCGGCTGCCATCCTATATTCACACTATCATTTTTATATCTTGGAATTATGTGAAAGTGGAGATGCATAACAGTCTGTCCCGCAGCCTCGCCATTATTCTGTACAACATTTATTCCGTCACATCCCAATGCTTCCTTGATTGCATTAGCAGTCTTAGAGACAACATTAAGCGCCTTAGCCGCAGTATCCGAATCTACACTTAACAGATTATCTGAATGGTTCTTAGGAATCACAAGTGTATGCCCCTTAGCTGCCGGACCAAGATCTAATATTGCTCTGAAATCATCATCCTCATAAACTGTCGCCGATGGAATCTCTCCTGCTGCAATCTTACAAAAAATACAATCATCCTTTTTCATCTTGAAAAATCTCCTTTTATGTTATATGTTTATATTAAACTATTTATTGATAAACCATTTTCGATAAACTGCTATACAATATCTATGATATCCTGTTAATTGCCAAACGCACTTTAGAATAAACTAAAATAAAACTTTGTGAGGTATAAATATGCTGTCAGACAATGATAAACAGATTCTTAATAAGCTTAAAGACGAATATCCCGAGGCTTATGAGCTTTTTGAACGCCGTGAGGAAGAACACAGGAAGCTTCTAAAGCAAGGCTGCCACGATATTCGCAATATTGTCACCCTGCTCAGCGGCTCATATCAGCTCCTTGGACTTACCAATCCTCAGCTTAACTCTATCCCCCGCTATGTAACGATGGGCTCCGATATTAAAAACCTTGTCAAAGCCTTTAATGATGTCGCCATGTTCCGTTATGCCGCAACCATATCTCCATCAGATGTATGTATATACGATATCAAGTCAATGCTGGATACATACATATCCAATAACCTTCCAACTTCCCATCCTGATATCAATATCACCTGTGCCTGCACGAATGAGACAATCTCATTGGACGCAGCACGACTTGTAAATGCTGTCGGATGTATGATTGCAAATGCGCTGGAAGCCTCTGATTCCGTGACCCCAATTGATGTCACTATACATTGCGATAGTGACATTAGCCTTGATGTAACCGTCCAAAACCACGGAAACTGTCCTTCTCCCGACATAGCAGACATAATGTTCACTCCATTTTCCACCGATAAGCAGGAACATCTTGGGCTTGGTCTTGCGATTGCCGCTGAGACAGCGAATGCCATGAACGGCTCAATAAGCTGGGCGCACAATGATGGACTTACCAGCTTCACAATATCAGTAAAATTAGCCAGAAGCTAAAACGCTTAGCCGACTTTATTATATTTTCTTCTTATATTCTCTTGTTATGTTTTATTCGTACTTTATTACAGTTAATAATTGCCGGCATGGCTCTGTACATAAGTTCATCTTAAGAAGTCTGGTTTTACTGAACCGTATTATTATTGTGCAGACTATAAAAGGGCAGATTATTCACATTTGTCTGCCCTTAGAACTATTGACTATTCCTTTATTGTGTCAAGTTCTGTTACATTCACACCTAAAGCAGACAAAATAACCTTTAAATCTCTATAACGAACTTTCATTGATTTATATAATGGTGTCTCTTTTTCTGTCATAGCCATCCATTCCTGCAAGCGTGAAAATTCCTCAACACATATTTTAATAGTTTCCTGATTATTCATTTCTTCCATCTTTCCACCGCCTTCCAAGGCATAGTATAGCGGATTTGTTATATGTTTACAAGTTTCTTAAGCTATTTATAGCCATTTCTTTGCAGCCGAAGATATAGCATACCGAATGTTAACGCAATTTCCCACAGCTAGAATTTAAAACACTGATCCAACATTCTGATGTTTTTAAAATTTCCCTTTGCAGTCATGCTGCCTGACATAAACGCTCCCTGAAAAGTCTGATTCCCCTGAACTATCTTCTCAAGCACAAGGTTATCCAGACGGCATGACACCTCTGCATCATCATTCTGTCCAAAATTACAATCAATATTTCTATTGTTAATATCAATAACTAAAGTCTTTTTCTTGTCATTAATATTGATAACATAGCTTGCCTTAAAATCACTCTGAGGCACAAAATTGTCTATAAACAGTCTGGTATATCTGTCAATACCGCCCTTGTCCTCATCTTCCATAAGATTTCTGAACATACTTGAAAGCTCCTCAATGTCTTCCTTCTGTTTCTTGATATATGTATCATCGGAAGCATATTTTGAAAGCTGTTCAGACTCCTGTGGCGTAAGTCTCATTGTATCGCTCACTATATTGCTCTTTATCGCATTGTTACTCGAAGGTAAGGTCTTAACCTTCTGCGACACCGTCCTGTATATCTCCTCTGCCTTTTTCTCAAATATCGCCTGATACTCAGCGTTAAGCTCGAACTCCACCGGGTCTGCCACATAAGCCGCAAGCCCATTACAGCTCTTTCCTCCAAGCATCTCCCATGCATTAGAAAGTGACATTGCAGCCTCTTTCTCGCCTGAAGCGCGTGACATAACTATAGGGAACATATAGAGCTTCTCAACCATTGATTTATCCGCATACAGCCAACAGGCATCAAGGAACTGAAGCATATAGCCTCCTATCCCAAACCATTCTACCGTACTTGCAAGAATAACCGCATCCGCCTCCTTTAATGTCTGAGGAAGCGTTGTAATCGCATTTTTTATTTCGAAAAGATTATATTTCTCAACATTTACTCTGAGCTCGTTAAGCACATCAGTAATCTTATTTAACACTGTGATGGTCGGATCGTCCACAAGACCTCTTCCGCCATAATATATATTTACATTCATACACTGTTCCCTTTCCGTTTTCTGTATATTAATGCCGCTAGTATAAATCCGGCAACAAGTCCACCGATATGAGCACTGTTGCTGGTCGTTGCACTTTGAAGCCCAAGATATATACTCATAACAATGAATAATCCCAATTTTGAGGCTGATAAATCCTCAAGATGTCCTTTGTTGACAAGTACAATATAAAACAGCGCTCCTACAACGCTGAATATCGCACCTGAGGCTCCGACGCAGCAGACATTCACATCTGCAATATTATAGTAAATCAGTGCTGCAATATTTGCAAGCAGACCTCCTGCAATATACATTATAAAATACCTGATATGTCCCACCGCTCTCTCAAGATTATCACCGATAAAAAACAATACAAGCATATTATTAAAAATATGTGAAAAGCCCGCATGCATAAACATAGATGTAAACAATCTATAGTATTCTCCATCATCCAGTATCAGCTTCACGTTCAATGCCCCATGAGCTAACATGTACTGTGTATTCTGCGTGTCTCCTGCAATCTCCATTATAACATATATGATTATATTTATCGCAATCAAAAGCCAGTTCACATAAGCTGGAATGAATTTTTTATTTCTTTTACTCTTTCCTGATACGCTCTTAGCATACTGTGATACATCAAAATTCTCAAGCTGCTCCCTGAGTCCCGAAAAATCCTCCGGTTCATCCTCATATATAATAAGTCTGCCCGTTGTCTCGTCCATAAACCATACAGGAAAGCCCGCCTCTGTATTCCTTTTCGACATAGCTGTGTTTCGCGTACATATAATATTTAGCAGCATACAGTTAAATACTCCCTTGCTGCTAAAAAAAGCCACTATCTTTTTATTATTATCATCAATAATTGCAGGGGACATTCCCGGTATAGCCGACTCATCCCACACGAATACAACATTCATGCGATCCTGCCTGTAGCAGTAATATATATTAACCGAACTATTGCCATCTCCCAGCCTGCTAAAGCCTGCTGCCTCCAACGCTCTGCTGCATACGTCAAACATCATAAACCAAGCCTCCATACAGCTCTAGCTTATCATTATTAAACGGCAGTGTCAATCAGCTCGAAGCTGCTCTTGGCAAGCTTTATCACATCCCCATTCTTAATAGGACATAGCTCATACACACTGATTCTCCTGTCATTTATCCATGTTCCGTTGGTAGAGTTCATATCCTTTATAAAATACATTTCACCTTCCCTTATTATGCGTGCATGAAGCCTGCTTATCCCACTGTCCTTTATCACAATATCCGCCGAAGCTCCACTGCCTATACTCACAGAAGCCTCCGTAATAATATACTCATCCTGTCCTGCAGCACCGGATATACGTCGCAGGCTCTTCATTGTTTCCATCCCTATTACAACGGTTGCCTGCCCCGTGTTCTCCATCATATCTTCCGAACTGTTCTTAGCTTCATACGGTTTTATCTGCGGGTTTTCAGTCTCATACGGCAGTCTTATTTCACTTGTCACTATTTTTTCCCATGACGGTCCTTTTAATATAAGCAGCATAACAGCAACAGCCATGGCTGTACATACCAATGCCGCTATAATTCCTGTCACAACGCCCCATATCAAGCCCACCACCACAGCAATTACCGCACTCACTACTGCCGCTGTCATAACGTACCTTTTATCAATAACCTTCTTCTCCTGCTCCTCCTTTAAAAACTCCTGCGCAACTGAAGGGTATTTTCTCTTGCTCAACTCATAGCGAACACCAAATGCCTTCTCCTTTTCTGGCTTTTCTTTTTCTGTTCTTTCTTTTTCCGCACTTTCTGTGTTCGCTTTTCCATTTATATTTGTTCCACAGGAATTATCTTCCACCACAGAATCGCCAAACAGGTTTTTCCGTCCATTTGCAGCATTTACATTGTACATACTAAATTCTTCCAGATTGTCAAACACTCGCTGCAACGGTATTTCATCCCTGCATACCCTTTTGTAAAGACCATATCCGAGAATAACTGCATTGCCATCCTTATGGTTAAGCCTCCCAAGCATATACTCGAATACTCTTTTTATTCCCTCTCTTGCATCCGATGACATTTCTGAATTATACACATACTTCCATGAAGCGTCATTTATACCGCAAAATATGTATGCTACGTCAAAAAGCACTCCGTTTATATCCAACATATATTTATCCATGGTATAGATTATTTCCTTTATCGAATCCGCAGCCAGCAGTATATCCTCCACAGTAAACTCATTCTTTATATATTTTTCTTCCAGTGGAATACAGCCCGAAATATCATACAGATAGCTCGTCCTATTATTTACCACCGATTTTCTAAGTGAAAGCAGTCCTGATATCGAATTATTCTCAACCATCTTCATTGTATAGTCCGGTTCTTTTTCATCCTCATGCACTATACTCAAATAATTCCTGTTCAACTCCCTGATAAATTCAATCATCCTTTTTTATCCTCCCCGCATGAACTCTTGTCAGATGTATAAACCTCACCACTGTGCTGTTTTTCAGACCCCTGTCACCATCTGCAGCAAGAATCTTATTATTATCACCTATCACAATACTGTTTCTATATTCACTTACTCTTTCCTGTAAATATTTTTTGCTTAGTTCAGTTCTAATATCTCCAATCTGTATAAGCCCCTCATTTGCAAGCCTTTTTAAATCAATCTCCTGCGCCATGGGATTAAAATAATTCTCCTCTATTTCCCTCAACCTAAGTCCCATATATACTTTCAAGCTATTATCCACCACATTGTTATAGATACCAAAACCAAACTTCAATAATCCGAAAATAATAAAAAATATTATCGGAAATACAAATGAAGCCTCAACCGTAATGTAACCGCCGGGTCTACATATTTTTCTCATAATAATAATATTTCCTCCTTCATCCACACATGGGTTCGCAATTATCTATATGCCGAATATCAACATTCCCACATACACAATTGTCACGAACGGAACATACGGCAATGCAAGGCTTCTGCTTTTATTAAATGCAATAATCTTTACCGTGCCGTACACTCCTGCCATAAACATTGAAATCCATAAAATACCAAGCACTCTTACAGGTTCAAGACACATTCCAAGCACCATAAATACCACCGCATCACCATAACCAATCCGCTGCTCTGATACCCATGCAAGCAGAGCTAAAAAAATTCCCAATATAATTCCGTAAAAAATATTGATAACCGGGTGTCCGTAAAAAATGCATCCGACAGGTATGCTCACAGCACATGCCGCAATTGCCGCCCTCACATCAATCTTTTTATATCTGATATCTATTACACTTTCGTATATAAGCATGAACATCACAATTAAATATGTAGCCAATCTGCTAATCCTCCCCCTTTTTCCTATCCCTGCATTTAGAACACAGAGTTCTGTCCTTAACCTCCTCGGGTGATACCTCTGTTATATTGTGATAAATTTTTTTGCATTTATTGTCTGAGTGGTAACACTCCCCATACTTTGATATATAAATATATTCCATAACGGTTTTATTTTTGCAGCACACAGAGCATGGATAATACTTACCACCCGATGAATTTCTCTTATCACCTATTTCCTCATATTTTACTCTTGTAAGCTTTACGGACAGATATGTGCAATCCTTATATATATGATAGACAGTCCCATTTTTTGTTATATAAACACAGTTGGTATCTTCATTCGTCTCCTCATCACTCTGCTCAATCCTTGTTACTCCGCTCCATCTGCTTATTACGGCTCTCGCTATTACCGGAATATTATTGATTCCGAAAATGTTGTACATTAGCTTCAATTCATAACGCAGTGCCACATCTATATTCCTATCCGCCGGATTGAGCGAAAAAATCACTTCTATACCACTTTTCCCTCCATCTATCCATGGTGTCCGGAAAAATTCATCCCCCAGCTCATCCATTACCATATACTTTACAAGAACCTCCGTTATTCCGTTCTCCACTATATTTACAGCAGTCTTGTAATCATCTGCGGCAAGCTCATCGGGAAGGCATTCCTCAATAGACTCCGCAAGAAATGAATATCCAGCCACCTTCATTGACTGATGATACAGCGCCGATTGAACCTTCACCTGAATATTTATAAATATCATTATCTGCATAAGCGAAACAACTGCCAGAATAAAAAGCGGCATTACCAGAGCAGCCTCTACCGTAATGCTTGCCCTACAGGTGACATAAGAAGCCCTTCCCTGTGAATGACTGATACGGTCATAAGGGGGGATACCATTTTCAGCCTCAAGATTCTCTTTTTTTAGTGTGTTTGTATCGTTTATTATATTATTACTTGTATTAAATACTTTCACATGAAAAGGGCATCTTACATCACCTCCATTTCCCATTACTGTTGTATCCGGCTAATATGTGTAGCTGCACTTGTACATATATTGGTTCTTTGAATTTCCAACGCGATATGATACAGTTATATCCAATCCATATACATAGTTTTTCAGTCTGAAATTGGATACACCCTGAGAAATCATGTGCATTTCAGAAACTGCCATTGAGCGAAATGCCTTGTCCTGTGCGTCACATAAAATCATGGCCGCTGCAAGATACTGTGCATAGCCCAGACCATCCTCACCATCTCTTTCTTCTGAAACATCAAGCTTTCCTCTCAGCAGATTATCAAGCGACAGTCTCCAATCGTCCTTTTCCTTTATAATAGGAATCTTCTTTCCTGCTAAAAGCATTCTCATATCAACTATTGTCTCCCCTATTGCCCATGCCCCAAGTATGATATACTGCAAGCCCTTCACCAGTGCCGCTATACCTGTAAATCCAAGTGCCGCCAGTGCTATATTATATGCCTCCTGTTTTTTCTGCACGTCAGTCAGGATATACGTCATGTTACACCCCAGTCTGATTCCCGCAATCGTCATAACAGCCGCCTTCAGATTATCCTTGTCCGAACTTTTCCCAAATAGTATGTATTCCAGCTCGTAGTCCAATAAGCCCTGTCCATCATTGTCCGCGTAATTGTCATAACAGTCATATATGAACAGATTGAACAATATCTCGTTCATAATATCCGAAGCTGTATCATCTATGTACTCCTGCCTATCACCTCTTATCCCATATAAATCCGCAAGCTGTAGGTTTCCAATTGATTTATGCGAAATCTCCGTCCCAGACGGCAGTACCAACGACAGCAGCCCATTGACGGAATAATCATAGAGACAGCCCAGAATCGACCCATCCTCGTCCCTGCATGCAACATCTGTGTAATCAAGCCATAGCGAATCCGTCCTATAGTCCACTAAAAGCTCACACACCTTGGAATAACTCATATAGATTGGTACGGAGCTTGCAATATTTATTCCCTCATCGTGTATGTCAAACATACTTGGACATGAATCACACACCTTTTCTATCACATCATAATTATTTTCCAATACCTCGTACATTTTCTCAACGTCACCCAGACGTTCCAATATCTTTTTCTGCTCCTCCCTGACCGAATCCATGCTCTCCCTAAGCCCTTGGAAGCTCTCATCACTTATCTGTGTTATGGAACCCAGATAATCTGCCAACGCAACTATCTTCTCTGATATAAGGCACTCCTCTTCCCTTATATCTTCAATGAGCTTCATTGCCTCCTTTATCTCCTGTTTCATATTTCCAAAGAAACCTCTTACAATATTTCCTAATTCCTTAAGTTCCTTTATATTCATATTGTCACCTTCTATCGCATCCGAAAACTTACCAAGAAATATCTCCATAAATGCATTGACGTCAAATATATTTTCACTTACGTTTTTGTACACGCGGTTGTCACTTATACTCAGTTCATCCGCATCCGCTTCAGCATTTCCCCCCGGACCTATCCTTTTTACATACGAACTCCTTATTTTCAGATTGTCAAAATTCACACCATTACTGACCGTCTTTATGCCGTCAATACGCTCAATAAGCTTAAGGTACTTTCTGTAAAACTCTGAAATCTGCTCCATACAGTCATCAATCCGGTCTACTGCCGTCCTAACTGTCTCGTTTTCCTTGTTCAGACTGTCAAGCCCCAGCACACTCTCTAAAAGCTGCGCTGTATATTCCAATTTTGCATAGTCATTGACCGATTTTCTCCAGATAAGACCAAATGCATCGGAGGCTCTTATTACCCTGTCCACACATACCTCATCAATTTCAATTCCGTAGAAATCCACTCCCTTTGCAAATATAAGTCCGGAATCCATGTCAAGCTCCCTCTCAAGCTTATTCTTAACCGCGTCCGCTATATACTGCTCATCAAGTTCATCCCCCTCATTCGCACCGTCAAATAAAAGCACTCCATATCTATCCAGCAATTCCTTTTCATATCCTGAAAACATACTGTCAAGTGCCATCTGTGCCGCCATTCCTACCATTGCCCTTGCTCCCTGAAGCCTTGCCCCATCAATGAGGACCAATATCACCGATACGATCAACATGAATGACATTGCCGCGAACACTGTTACACTCCCACGAAACCCCTTATCAACTCTCATAACCTTCACATCCCATCCTTGCTAATTTCTACACGCTAAGTGCACTCTGCGTAATTTTCCCGAAAATTGTACCTACAAGAGCTGTAAGCTGGGACTTAAAGATTAATACAAGACTTATAAGCACCACTATAATCAAAATTATCTCGATAACTCCCATCCCCTGCTCCTTCTTACACAAGGCTCTTTTCATAATTCCGGACATTCTTCCGATTACCCTATTCATCCTCCTCACCTCCTTTCGCAATTTCCTAATTCACATACTCATAAAAGCCGGCACCATTATTACTGCCATCACAATCAACAGCATAAGTATCATTGGAAACAGCATTTTTGTTCCCGCCTGCTCACCTGCTTTTCTTGCGCGTGCCTTTCTCTCTTCAAGAGCCTGCTCACACTCCTCCCTCAGCATTATCCTAAGCCTTTCATTTCCTTTCACGGCGTTCTGCTCCAACATTGAACCCAATCTGCTGTAAACACCCAGCCCGAATATCTGTCCGAATGAAGCATACTGTGTCCTTTCCGAAGCCCCGGACTGTATATTTCCCACAACAGCTGCCAGCCTGCCGTAAGCCTCTCCATTTCCATCGGCCGCAATGCGTTTCAATGCATTGTATGGTGTCATGCCCGCACCTGTTAATAGCGAAAGCTTGGATATAATTTCCGGGTATTCCCTTGTAAGCTCTTCCTTCAATTTTTTCTTCCTGTTTGCCTTCATAGAGCGTTTCTCAATAATTACTACCACTATAATCAATGGTATTATAAGAATGAAACTGAACACCGCATTTTCCTTTTTTATGCGATATTGCAGCTTTCTTCCGTTATGACTTTGCGGCAGGATTACACTGTCCCTGTTGGCACTGTTCTCATCTGCGGTATCGAATATTTCCATAATTTCCATATTATGAATCTGTTTTTCACTGTACGGTCTTATCTTCGGTTCATATATGTACTCCCTGCTTTTTTCTTCTCCCCCTCCGGCTTCCTTTTCGTACACCAGCGTTGCTATTACCGTTGTGGCCTTCTCCTCATTTCCCTGATAGATATTCCCCCAGTAATCAATCACTTCCCTGTCCTCAATGTACCACCTCACCTGCATGTCATACTCCGGCAATGTATTTATGAGGTTTACCGGATTTTCTATCATATCCATTCCTTCATTTTCTCCAAGGAAGCGTTCCTCAAGCAGCTTTTCCGCTTGTGCAAATAACTGCTCAAGTTCTTCATCCGTCAATACCCGCTCACCCACATACACCTGAATCTCATCTATACTCTCACCCTGTATGACTTCAAGCTCATACATTATCTCCCCACTGTCTGGGCGCACAAGCTCACTAATATATTCATAGTCATCCCTGCCTCCCGCTACAGCAGCCAGCGTGATAAGCACAACTGCTGCAGCAATGCCTATTATCACTGTAGCTATGTTTTTCTTATGCCAATAAGTCCCACTCTGTTTTTTCTCCATAAGCTCACACCCTTATATCTGCAATCTTAAGTGAAATAAATACCGCCAGCATATATACAACAAGGCATATTGTCATAACTGTTACCCCATACAGATTGCCATACATCCTGCTTATAAGCTCCCATGCCGTGAATCTCAGATACAGAATAATGCCTATGGGAACCACATCCATAATCACCTGTTCTAACTGCTTGGCACTTATAAGAACCGATATTTCTCTCGCCGTATCTGCCTTATCGCTTATTGTATTTACTGTATCCTGTATGATTTCAACCATATTGCCTCCGCTTCTCTTTGCATAAGCGAATACCTCAGCAAATGAAACTATATCAGGGACATCCAACCTATGTGCCAATGTGGCAAGCGCATCCTCTATGTTGATATTGACGGATAGCTGTGCACGTATATATCCAAAGAAATCCATCCTTCCACTGCCTGTGCCACGCATAGTCTCTAACTCTCTGCCAGCCTCAATAAACGCGTTCTCAACCGAATATCCCGCTCTGAGCGCGATAGTAACCACATTCATTCCATCCTTGAACTCTTCAAGTATTCTCTGCTTTTCCTTTTTAATATTATTTTTTCTTCTGATATGGATATAAAGTGGTACAAATACAGCAGCCGGCACTGCCCCTACAATCGAATTGTAAAATATAAACCCTAAAAGGACTGCAACGGACACTCCCTCTGCCACATATAAAATGTTTTTATATGCCGTCGATATCCTACCTGCTGACAGCCGATAAAAGCTTCTCCCTGTGTATAAGCTCGTTTTCCGTGCGCTTAAGACTGCCGATAACCTTTCCCTCTCCATCTAACCCCTCCTTTTCGAATCTGTACAAGGAATTAATCTGTATGCTTCCCCGCTCCACCTGTGTATCCACTCCGGCTACCTCAGCAATCTCCACCACCTTGCGGCTTCCATCTCTCAGTCTTTCTAAATGCACCACTATATCAACACCCGCCGCAATCTGGCTTCTTATTGCCTCCACCGGCATATCGACTGCCATCAGAACCATTGTCTCAAGTCTCAACATAAGCTCTCTTGTGCCATTCGCATGCCCTGTCGAAAGCGATCCGTCATGCCCTGTTCCCATAGCCTGAAGCATATCAAGAGCTTCCCCTCCTCTTACCTCACCCACTATGATTCTGCTCGGTCTCATTCGTAAACTCGCCCTTATCATGTCCCTGATAGTTACGGCATTCTTCCCCTCCATATTGGCATTTCTCGCTTCAAGCCTGACAATGTTCTCAACGCCCATAAGCTTAAGCTCCGCCGAATCTTCAATTGTGATTATTCTTTCATCCTTAGGGATATAATCAGATAATGCATTCAGAAAGGTGGTCTTACCTGAGCCTGTTCCACCTGAAATAAATATATTGTAGCGAGCTGCTACAAGCTCCTTTAGATACTCTGCTGCCTCGTGCGTGATTGCTCCAAGTGCAATGAGTCTGTCCATAGTAAGTGGGTTGTCATAAAATTTACGGATAGTCACCGCAGGTCCGTCAATGGCAATCGGATTCATCACAATATTGACTCTTGAACCATCAGATAGACGCGTGTCAATAATAGGTGTTGATTCATTCACAATCTTATTCGAACGGGCTGCAATACGTTGAACCACATCAAGCAGCTTTTCCCTTGAGGCAAATGTCTTATGATACCGCTCTATTTTTCCCGCCCTCTCAATAAAAATATTCCGGTATCCATTTATCATAATCTCCGTAACACTGTCATCCTCTATCAGCAACTGCAGTATGTCCAGCCTCTTTATTGAATTAAAAATATCCTGCCTCAGTTCCAGCTTCTCCTTCACACTGTAAGCCCGGTATTTTTCTTCAAGCATTATATTGTCTATAAGTTCGTAGAGTTCATCATCCTCAATACCTCCCATGCTCTCCACGCTGCCTACAACCCGTCCTGTTATCTCCTCTCCCACATCAGATATCAATATCCATCACCATCCTCGCATATCTGCTTGTCCGAATATACGCATAATTCAACTGTCCATCCTTATATATAGCGTTGTCATATACAATATCCACCTTCTTAAGCTTATCTATCACATTCTTATACTCAGCCATATACATGTACTTTTCAAATTCCTCCTGCCGCCTCTTTCTATGCCGTGAATCAGGTGACGGACATAGTATTAAATCTGACCGCTCCAACAGCTTCCATGGTTCTTTTACCAGACATCCGATGTCAACAACAATAAGCTCATATTCCCCCGAAAGCGCCACATTATCAATAAATGCGATAAGCTCCTCCGTGTCCGTCTGTGCGATATCCTTGGCGCACACAGCCGGTGCTATATAGTCAAATCCATTGGCATGCTCGACTACCGACAACAGCTTAGCTCCTGCCGACGCGCCAAGTGTGCGGTTATAGTACAGCGCATCCGAAAGATTACCACTGCCCTCCGGAAACTCAACACCTGAAAATTCCTCAAGATTAAGGTACAATGTTCTCCTCTTCTCCCCCTTGATATGGGCTAATGACATGGCAAGCGTAGTCTTTCCGCAGTAACCGTTCGGTGAATACACGCACACCAGCTTGCAATTGGTGTTCTCCATCCCTCTGCGTTCTGACAACAGCTGTCCATTATACATGTACAGCACATCCCTTACCAGCTCATCGCTCGCCTGAAACTTGGCAACACAGGCATCCGCCTCACCCTCCATCAGCACAGGCTGTTCACACAGCCTTATTATCTGCTGCGCCGGCACATTCCTCACCTCATCATACAGGTGCTCATCCACCAGAAGCAGTTCAACTGTGTTGGACGCCGCACAGCTTAGATACTCTTCAATTTTAGAAAATGCCTGTACATCAAAAGGAAATATGTGCTTTTTATTGAGACATGCACACATACGAACTGCAAACTTCTCATCCGAATCTAAAATACAGCATACTTTTTCCATTCGTTTCCTTTCAGAAACAAACACAATCAATTTTCCCTCCGGCCCCCACCGGATACATTGGAAATTATCGGAGATATTCCGATATCGAGAATCAATTATATATTTTAAGAACTTTATATCGGGACTATAGCATTATGACGATACATTGTCAATATGTATAGTCATTATTTAAAACAAAGCTTTTGTAAACTTATACACACAGCGAATTTGTATGGTATAAAAACGTCGGTACAAGGATATAATCTATACAAGAAAAAAATGGAAAGGAAGCATTACCTATGTTCAAGGGTAAAAAAAATAAGAAGCCCGAACGCCTCTTAAGCTATGATGAAAAATACCTTATCTCCGAACTCACCCAGAGTAAAAATGCCTTAGACGCCGCATATTCCTGCTTTGAGAACGCCACCGAGCCGGACATAATAGACAGCTGTATTTATCAGGTCAATTCCGCTCAGATACGCTATAAATTTCTCTTAGAAAAAGCCAAGGCAGCCAACCTCACCATCGCAATTCCCGTAAATGTGCTTATATAAAACATCATATTATTTTAAATAAATTATGCATATATTAAACCGGATAATTTTAAAGGTATCGGAACAAGCCCGGAACATTATCGCATATAGCGTGTTATACACGCATAGCATAACCGGGCTTGTTCTGATACCCACCGCTTTTAAGGCTATTATACCTTATACCCTCTATTCAAATCCGCCACGCTCGCATAGCTGTCGTTCAGTGAATTTTTCGAATATGTAAGCCCGGAGTACACCTGCTGCACATTGCTCATCATCGGCTGCGTGTTATCCTGTCTGCTTACCTCCATAAAGGCAGCATGGAGCTTTGAAAGCATTCCCTTAACCCTTATCAAATCCTCCGTCTTTAATGTTATATCCGCCTTCACCATAACATTGTTCATATAAGTATACAGTGACAGCAAATTAGCTGAAATAGGATATCTTAAGTCCAGAACAGAGGCAAGCTCATTTACAAAGGACTTAGCCTTCTTTACATTCTGCCTGAACTCTTCCACATTATTCTGTGATATTGCGTTAAGAGCGTCATCGATATATTTGATAGCTACCTCATACATTATCACAATAAGTTCACTCTTTGATGCCTGTGATACCCTCATGGCATATCCGTTTATCTCTGACTTAGTCAATTTTTAGCCTCCATATAAGCTTACTGAAGAAGCTGAAGTACTGTCTGCGGACGTTCATTTGCCTGCGCAAGCATTGATGTAGCAGCCTGAGTTATAACATTCTGCTGCGTGTACTCTGTCATCTCATCCGCCATATCTGAATCCTCAATTCCGGATACCGCAGATGTCAAATCCTCCTCGTAAGAATCAAGGTGTGTTACAACGCTGTCAAGTCTGTTCTGGTAAGCACCCAGCACGGAACGCACGGAGGATACCTTATCTATAGCCTTACCAACTCTGGTTATCGCGTCCTCTGCCGCCTGCTGTGTACATACGTTGAGATTATCAAGTCCAAGTGTATGGACACTTACCTCAGGTATATCCACCTCTAGTACCTGTCCCTCGTTGGCGCCTAGCTGTACAGTCATGGTACCCATCTGTGTAACCTTCTGTGTAGCTGTAACAGAAGCCTGACCGCTTGAAGCAACCATATTCTCTCCAAGCTCTATTGTCATCTCAAATCCACCTATATCCTTTACAGTTACAAAATTGCCGTCGGTGCTCAGGGTTGCCGTTGTTCCGAAGCCCGTATTGAGCGCCGCCTGTGCATCTGCACCTGCTGTCACGTTGTTGATACTGAACACATTCACAAGGCTGTCCGGTATCTTATATTCTATTTTCTGTGTCATTCCGTAGCCGTAGGTGCTTATCTGTCCTGTCGCCTCATCATAATCAAGCCCTGCCGCATCACAGAGTGATATAAACTTGCTCTTTAAATCCGCATCTGTATCTCCCGGTTCTACAGTCATATCTGCACCGTTAATCTGAATCTTTCCACTCTCTGTGATAGCCTGCGCATTAAAACCGACCTGTGCTGTCGCCTTCCTTGCATCTGCGGTTATGTCAATTGAATATTCGCCCTCTTTTACCCCTGAACTTACATAGAACATTGATACATTATCTGTATCGGAATAGCTTCTTCTGCTAAGCGTTCCATCAAGAAGAGGCATGGTATTGAACTCTGTCGCATTTGAGATTCTGTCAATCTCATCTGTGAGCTGGTCTATCTCAGACTGGATTGCCTGTCTGTCTGAAAGGCTGTTGGTGCCGTTGGCTGCCTGTACTGCAAGCTCATTGATTCTCTGCAGAATACTCTCAGTTTCATTAAGAGCACTCTCCGCTGTCTGGATTACAGAAATTCCGTCTGATGAATTTCTGTTTGCCTGGTCAAGACCCTTTATCTGAGCATGAAGCTTATTGGCAATGGCAAGTCCTGCCGCATCATCCTCTGCTGAATTTATTTTGAGGCCTGAAGAAAGTCTCTCTAATGCCTTGTCAAGCTTAGTCTGTGCCACAGACAGATTATTATTGGCCATTAATGATGAAATATTACAATTTACTCTCATGTATATCCTTCCTGTTGCAGCCGGTGCGCCATCCTCGCCCACATCTCACTGCTCATTTTTTTCACGAAATCCTTTTCATAATTTATTTATCGGAGCCTATCCACAAATACTTTAGCTGCAGCAAACAGCTTTCTGGTCTCAACTCCCGTGTCCGCGCCATTCTTCTGTGCCGGAAATGCTTCTGTCTTTGCAGTTGATAATCTTACCTTCGCAAATCCAAGCTGTTTTAAGCCATCCTCGACTTCAGATAATGCGGTATTCACATCACTGATATCATTATCGGCAAGAACATAGGCTGTAATCTCATTATCCTGCACCCTTGCATTGACGCTGACATGACTTCCGTTTTCAAGCTCCGTATCCACAGTAAAGCTGCCCGTATTCTCAGAATTCTCCACAACAGATAATCTTATCGCCCTTGTTCCATTTTCCTTATCATACGGCACATAGAATGTATTATGTCTTGCCAATGCATTCATGACATTCATGCCATTGGAAATCTGTTTTAACATGGCAATGTCTGTTGTTCCATTTTCTGACTGTGCATTGTCCACAGCCTCCTTAAATACTTTAGAAAGCTCAGCATAATCAGACAACAGGGCACTCTTATTATCCATGTTGTCAATAAATCTATCTAAGTCCGCCTTCACATCCGTCTTTTTCATTTCCTTATAGAAGTAAGCGTTGTCCGTATACAGCGAACCTGCTGCCGCAAGGTTATTAATTGTCTTAGGCAGCTCATTCTCCGTAACAAGCGAAGCTGCCTCCTTCGGAAGCTCGGCAAGCTTAGAGAGCATATCCTTATAGTATGTCAGCTTTGCATCATTATTCTTCTTACTATTGGCATACTGCGCGCCATCCTCGGACAGCTCCGCCGAGATTCCGGCTCCTTTTCCTATCATATATGATGTAACAAGATTGCCCAATGTTGAATCAAGCTCCTGATTTACAAGCTGTCCCGCTGCCTTTCCATCGTCCTTGGTAAGCTTGTTGATGATTGTATATAATGCCATATAGTGTTCTCTGTCATCGGCAGATATTGTTCCGTTTTTATCCTGTTCATACAAAAATTCAGAAAATTTCTGCGTGCTGACATTCTCTTTGTTCTGCCTCCTTGTATCCACCTCGTCAGACAGCTTTTTGATATCCATGTTCATGACATCGCTTCCGGCTCTTATCATCTCAAGCGCAATATCCGGGGTCAGCCTGTCAAAAAGATTATTTACAGCGGCATCGACCTCCTTAACCCGTTCAAGGCGTTCCATCGTAATGTCCATGCTGTTATACGCAAGAATTCTTACGGCACGCCTGTTTTCCTGCGTATCTTCCAGATTCAGTTCCTTTAAAATATTCTCCGTACTTGCTGTAACAGCACTGCTAAGCTTATCCCCAAGATCCGTTCTTACCTGCGTACTCATAGTCTCATACGCTTCCCCGGCGGACTCATATTTTCTCTGCATTCTGAATGCGGCACCCTCAATATCCGCTAATGAGGTATCGTTTTTTCCTGTTACCTCGTTCCGGCTGACGGCATCGCCTATCGCAGCGCAAGGAGCGGTCTTTAACGCACCGAGCTCATACATGAATTTCCTGTAATCGTTCTGCGTGCTGCCCGAATCAACGCCCTTAAGCAATCCATTGCTTCCTGTCTGGTCATCGTCATTATCATCCGTGTTGTCCACGCCGTAGGTCTGTTCAAGCTTTTCAAGCTCCTCAACCAGCTTTGACAGCCCTTCTGTATTTACGCTTATTCCGTTTTTTTCTAACACGTAGGCGGACTCAAAGGTCAGCTTAAGCCTTATCTGCTCAAGGCATCTTAATGTGTGGATACTGCTCTCATCAGACAAGCTTTCCGGCATAATGCGATAATAATCAAGTGGATTTAATCCGCTTAAAATATTTTCCTCAGCGTTCCCTTCGACACGGACATTCTCAATGGCGTTTTCAAGTCCTTCAAGATTCCTCTCATATTCATCGTTGTTTAAAAATTCAGTGAGCGCATCTGTTGTCACGCGGTCAAGGATATCCACGCTGTTAGCAGCCCTTTTCCACATGACAGGTTCATCCGACAGATTCACCTCCTGCGCCTCATAGCCATCAACCATAGTTGCAGCCATCTTGTCGGCAACAGCCTCCTCAAAAATCAGCACCGCGTCCTGTCCATTTTCACCCTGATTGTTGATAGCTCCGATAAGCTCACCGGCTTCGCCTGCCTGCCTGTATATCTCCAATGACTTGTCCGTGATAGCGGTGCCGGATTCAATGAGCTTTCTAAGCTCTCCAAGTGTTTCGTCCGTACTCTCTATTCCTGCGTCATCTAACATTCCCTCTAACTGCGTTCTCACATCGCTCCACTGGCTATCGGTGAGCTTAACCCCCGACTGTGCCCCGGAATAAGCATATTCCGCTTTATATAGATTCTCCACCGTAGGCGCAAGTCCATTATTCATCAGATAGCTCTTAGTCTGAACATCCGGAACCTTGAGCTCCTTAACCTTCTCAAGCGCCTTTTCTATCTCCTGTACATTCTCATCTGTCACCGGAAAATTATACTTTGCAAGCACCTTCGCCGCATAAGCCTCACTTCCCTCACCTAAAACTCCCTTAATATCATCTGTATCAAGGTCTGCCGTATACACATGCTCACAACCCGCAGCCGCAAGCTTTATTCTTATCTGCTCTCCCACAGTCACAAGCTTATCTGAATCCATGTCATTGACATCGACGCCCTCATCATCCATTGCGACAAGCTCACCCGTGTCCATCTTATTACAGATTGCCTTCATATTGTCCAACAGAGCCTGCGCCTCATCTGCAAATTCCTCACCTGTCTTAGGTCTGCTATCGGCAGCCTCATCACTGGCATAATTGCTCATGCCAAACATGTCCATGCTGTTGTCCGTTTTGGTGAACCTTACTGCCTGCGTTATCGCCGCCCCGGACACACTGCCCTTAGCTGCTGCCGCCTGCCTCTGCTGCTCCTGATACATTGCAGCCGCCTTCTTCTGCTCGCTGTATGCTTCTATCTTCATTCTTTTCCTCCAAGGTCTATCTTAAAAAATGCAGGGAATGAACACTGTCCTCCCTGCATTTCACATTCCATATTCTATTTATCGGCAGACTTATTTATGTTTCTTAGCTTTTTTTGTCTCCTTTGCCTCATGCTTAGAAAATTTAAACACCGCAGTACCATACGCAGGGAGCGGATATTTCACGGCGTACGGTTGTCTGTCGCACTCCGTATGTAACGCGGTATATATGTGCTGCCCCTTCATCTCGTTATCAAGAATGAGCGTATATTTACCCGCCTGCGGTACTCCGACCATATAATCCGGTCTTGCAACAGGAGTGAAATTACATACAAAGAGAAGATTGTCCTTTCCGTCCTCCGAACATCTCACGAAGCTGTATATACTTCTGTCCCCATCATCCGCATTTATCCAGAAGAAACCTTCCGGGTACTGGTCAAGCGCATAGCATGCCGGGTATTTACGATAGAGATGCAAAAGTGCCTTAAAGTATGCCCACAATCCCTTATGCTCCGGTTCACCCAGCAGATGCCAGTCAAGTGAACGCTTCTCACTCCACTCGGACCACTGCCCGAAATCCTGTCCCATGAACAGAAGCTTCTTTCCCGGATGACCCATCATGAACGTATATGCAACCTTCAGATTTGCGAACTTGTCCTCGTACTCACCCGGCATCTTGCCAAGCATTGAGCACTTAAGATGAACCACCTCATCATGTGACAATACAAGAATAAATTTTTCGCTGTAAGCATAGGTCATTCCAAACGTCAGTTTATTATGATTATATTTTCTGAAATATGGATCTAATTTGACATACTCAAGGAAATCGTGCATCCAGCCCATGTTCCACTTGAATGTAAATCCAAGCCCGTCCTCATTGGCAGGCTTCGTAACTCCCGGCCACGCAGTCGATTCCTCCGCAATGACCATGGCTCTGGGATTTCTCTGGTTCATAATGCTGTTAAGGTGTTTGAAAAACTCCATAGCCTCAAGATTTCCGTTTCCGCCGTACTTGTTCGGTACCCAGTTGCCCGGCGTCTTGCCGTAATCAAGGTATAGCATTGAGGCAACAGCATCGACCCTAAGCCCATCAATATGGAACTTCTCTACCCAGAAAAGTGCATTGGCGATAAGAAAGTTGGATACCTCACTTCTGCCGTAGTCAAATATCTTCGTTCCCCATTCCGGGTGCTCTCCCTTTCGCGGGTCGGCATACTCATATTCACAGCAGCCGTCAAACTCTGCAAGTCCATGTGCGTCCTTAGGAAAATGCGCTGGAACCCAGTCTAGGATAACCCCTATTCCAAGCTTGTGGAACTTATTTATAAGGTACATGAAATCCGCCGGCGTTCCATATCTTGATGTCGGCGCATAGTAGCCTGTCACCTGATATCCCCATGAACCATCGTAAGGATGCTCTGCAATACCCATAAGCTCTACATGCGTATATCCCATATCCTTGACGTATTCAGAAAGCTCATCTGCAAGCTCCCTGTAATTGAGAAATCCATCCTCTGTGCCATCGTCCTTCTTCTTCCATGACCCCGGATGAACCTCATATATGGAAATAGGCTGCTTTTCGTGAACGAGCTTGTTCTGCTCATCAATCCACGCAGCATCATCCCATTTGAAACCATCAAGGCTGGTGACTATCGATGCAGTCTCAGGTCTTACCTGACAATAATTTCCGTATGGATCTGCCTTGTAAAGCTTTCTTCCATCTCTCGCCGTGATGAGGTACTTGTACATACTGCCAAGCTTCGCCTTATCTGTAAACAGCTCAAAGATGCCCGATTCGCCAAGTCTTGTCATCTCATAACCGTTTCCGTCCCAGTTATTAAAATCGCCAACCACCTGAACACATTGCGCTGCCGGTGCCCACACAGCAAAGTAAATACCCCTGATTCCATCACGCTCCGCTTCATGTGCTCCCATCTTCTCATAGATTTCATAGTGTGTTCCCTTACCGAAAACATATCTGTCGGCTTCCGTCAAAAATACCTCTGTGCGCTCCATATATATCCTCCATGTTCAATTAATTACTATACAATTCAAAAAAATTTAGAGAATTTTCGCCCTTTCATTAGGATACTTGCAAATTGTTATTAATATTATAACATTTTTATGACCAAATGTCACGTTTTTTGACAATCCATGTCGCATAATTTCTCACTATTAACACTTGCCAATGATGATATAACTTTTTATAATAGGAAGAAATCATGAATATCCGGTACAACCCCAATAAGCCGTGGATATTCAATAAAATATATATTTCAGGAGGCAATCATGATATTTAAACTCATAGATTTGCAATACATAAACATAATTACATTCATAAGCCTTATCGCAGCATTCCTAACCACATGTCTTATTATAAAATCCTGTCAGGGAATGCTTCCGCGCGACCAGGGACGCGCCTTTGCTATAAACGGAAAGATATCCCAAGGAAAGCCACGCGGCGCCGGAATACTCTTTATACTTGTCTTTTCATTGTTTTCACTACTGTTCGTCCCTTATTCGAACGAATTTTTAATCTACATAATACTTGTCATAGCTTCGATGGTGAGCGGCTACCTTGATGACAGCTCGAAGTCACCATGGGGCGAATATAAAAAGGGTCTCATCGACCTCGTAATCGCCCTCGCCGCTGCATTTACCTACGTCAACTACAACGGCACCACAATCAATTTCGGATATTCCGACGCAGGTGTGACCATTCCTGTATGGCTTTTTATAATTCTCGCCGTAATACTTATCTGGGTTTCGATAAATGTAACCAACTGCACGGACGGTGTTGACGGACTTTCAGGAACCTTATCACTTATAACCCTTGGAACCATGTACGGAATATGCAGAATCAAGGGTACCGATTCCGCATTTATGCACATGATACTTCTTTTTTCGGTATGTGTGCTCGCGTATCTGTGGTTCAATGCCTCACCTAGCAGACTTCTCATGGGTGATGCCGGCTCCCGCGCAATCGGATTCTTTATCGCAATATGCGCACTCAAAACAGGAAGTCCATTGCTCTACATCCCTGCTGCCATAGTAATCATACTTGACGGCGGACTTGGGCTTGTAAAGGTATTCCTGCTTCGTTTCTTAAAGATAAAGATACTGGCAAACACACGAACACCGTTACATGACCACGCGCGCAAAAATAAGAACTGGTCGGACACACAGGTTGTATTCCGCTTCGCGATATTACAGCTCATTGTGTCACTGGCGTTACTGTTCGCATAGAAAGGAGACTCCACATGATTCGATTCAATAATGATTACAACCACGGTGCGCATCCGGCGATACTTAAAGCGCTTGCCGACACCAATGGTACAAGCTATGGTGGTTATGGGGAAGATGAGTGGTGCGATAAGGCCTCATTCATCATAAGAAACCTTCTCGACCGTCCGGATGCGGAGGTTAAATTCTTTCCGGGTGCCACACAGGCGAATTTTATTGTTATTGACGCGGCACTAAATCCTGTGCAGAGCGTTATTGCCGCCGATACAGGTCATATCAACTGCCACGAGGCTGCCTCCATTGAGAACACAGGGCACAAGATTCTTGAACTTCCTAACACCGACGGCAAGATTACCGCCGCACAGATAGAGGCTTGTGCTGCTGCCTATTATGAGGCAGATGAACCGGAATATCTCACTGAGCCTAAGATGGTATATATATCATTTCCGACAGAACAGGGAACCTTATATTCTCTTCAGGAATTGGCAGCTATACATGATGTCTGTGAAAAATACGGAATGTACCTTTTTGTTGACGGTGCAAGAATGGGCTATGGATTGGGTTCTGAAAAAAATGACATTACCCTCAAGGATTTTGCTGAGCTCACTGATGTATTCTACATCGGAGGAACCAAATGCGGCGCCATGTTCGGCGAAGCGGTAGTTATCACAGCCACAGCATTAAAGCGCCGTTTCAAGGCTTATATGAAGCAGAACGGTGCCGTTCTCGCAAAGGGCTGGCTTCTCGGACTTCAGTTTGCAACCCTTCTTGAAAACGGAGAATACTTTGCAATAACTAAGCGCGCCGACGAACTCGCAATGCAGATTAAAAAGGCTTTTGCCGACAAGAATATTCCGCTGTGGGTTGACAGCTGCACCAACCAGCAGTTCGTCATCTTAAACGATGAACAGAAGGAAAAGCTTTCCAATAAGTACATTTTTGAGCTTCAGGGTCACTCCGAAAACGGAACCGTTGTGCGCTTCTGCACATGCTGGGCAACCACCAAGGAGGAGGTCGACAGCCTTATCAAAGATATTGATAACCTATAATTTACAACAATTCTACACAACAATGGGGTGGCATCCGAAGGATACCACCCCAACTATTGACAAGAGCCTTAATTCAAAGCCCTATTCCACAACATCACATTGATATATGACAACAGCGCCATCATCTGCTGTGCCTACATAAGTTCCCTGAAAAAACTTTCCTGTTGAACCAATCAAGTAGTACAATCCTACATCCTTCACATCATCCCCGTACACCGACATAAGAATCGCAGCTCTGCCACATTCACTGTATGCCCCTGTAGAATCATGCTGTGTGTCCCTATCTATGAATATAAGCTTCTCAGGTTCCCCATCAGGAAATATCTTTTCTGCGTCATACCAGCCATCATTGTCTATAACAAGCCACAATATATCACTGTTCTGCTCAATAAAGTTATCCACTGTCTCTTTATTCTTTCCGTCATCCACTGTTGCCCGGCAATAATAGAAACTTACATATCCTCGTGACGCAATTTTCTCAGCCTCCACATTTTTTCCGGTGTCCATGATATAATTGTAGAGATTTTTCTGAGTTACCTGCTCTGAATCCTCGGCATTGCACTGAACCAGAATAAACTCATCCACACCGTCAAATGTCCCAGCTTCAACCTGCGCATTGATATTCATTGGGATAATTCTGTCCGGAATTGTATAATCAAACATTGCCGTATCTATCATCCAGCCCGGTTCCCACCCGATTATCCACGGAATATCGCTATAACTCTCAAGAATGTCTGTTGTAGAATCATATTCCTCGGTATCAGGATAGTAATCAACACCGAATCCGCTTATCAGAAGAATTACATTCAATGCGATTACGCAAATACCGACCGCCGCCATGTACAGCCGCTTAACCTTATCGCCTTTTTTTATTATTTTATCAAAAATGGCGAATACGCATATTATATATGCCAGCAGAACAAGCAGCATGTCCGCATAATAATATCTTGTTGAGGATAAAGCCTCCGGCGTGAGGACATTTACCACAAACGCATACATGAGAGCTGCACCGGCAATTCTTGTCACAACCGACCTTATATATGAGTTCTCCCCACCTCTGGCAACAACATAGAACACAGCTGCAATAACCGGAAACAATATAAGAAAAGCCTTATAAGCTTTTTGGAATACATACATTATTACCAGCTTATAACCATAATAAATACTTCCAAGATGCGCAAAAATTTCTTTGGCATTGTCGATAACCCCGGCTGAATGAGCATTTGACGTAATTGCCACATACCAGTAATCCCACAGCTTATTTATAAAGGCTGCCGCCACCGCCAAAGCCACAGCATACTTCAATATATCCCGGAAACGCTTTTCCTTGATATCATATATTATCTCGAACCCAAAAAATGCAGCGACAAAAAATACAAAATAATACTGTGTAAGAAATCCGCCGACTACCGCAGCACATAACAATAAATATTTTGCAATTTCCGCCAATATCGCACCCCTGCTGCGTGCAACACCTGTTTTCTTATCTGCAGCCAGCATGTTGGCATAGACAAACAGTGCCGTAAAAAATGTATATACCATATACATCCTTGCAAGCATTCCCGCCGACAACATGCACTGGGTCAGCAACACCCCTATCGTTCCAAGCGCCGATAATACAGGGCTGTGAAACAGTTTTTTAAAGATAAAGAATACAATACACCCTGTCCCTAAATATGCAAAAAGATTCACAGCTAATGCTGTCCAGACTGAGAGTGTGCCTCCCGCAAGCTTTGACGCTATATACACAAAAATATAGTAAAGTGGCGGATGAACCTTATCCATTTTGATATTATCTATCATTTTTTCATAATAATCATCATTGCCATGGGTGAGCGCATTTTTAAAATCATCTCCGCTCATCCACTTATTTATCTCATAAGGTGTAAGACCATCTGAATTTACTATATTGTACGTGTATATCTCATCACAGAAAGTAACTCTTTTACCATTTCCCCAATATACAAACAGCACCATTGAAACCACAATGGTGCATATAAATGCTATTAAATAAAACAGCCCTTCTTTTTTATCTTTAATCAAGCAATGCATTGTAAATATCCCTCTTAGAAACTCCTCTGTCCTTTGCGACCAGCTTCATCGCCTCTTTCTTGTCAATTCCCTGGGAGACATACATATTGAAATGCTCCTCAATGCTCATATCATCCCACGCGGCACGTTTTTCTTCTAAAAGCTCCTTCGAACTCTTGCCTTCTATCACAAGAACATACTCTCCCTTTGGCTCATTGGCGGTGTAATAGCCTAACGCGCCCGATATCGTGTCGCGGTACACTGTCTCATGCCTCTTGGTAAGCTCCTTGCACACCGCAATTCTTCTCATGCCTCCAAGAGTGCTCTCAAGTTCCGTCAATGTCCTTAACAGTCTATGAGGTGCTTCATATATAATAATCGTCCTCTGCTCCGCCTTAAGCTGCTCGAGAACATCCGCTTTCTCCTTCTTGTCCGACGGAAGAAACGCCTCGAAGCAGAATCTCCTCGTAGGCATTCCCGACATGATAAGCGCATTTATGCACGCTGCGGCTCCCGGTACAGGTGTCACCTTGATTCCCGCCTCTATACACTGCCTCACAAGCTCCTCACCCGGGTCTGATATTCCCGGTGTGCCTGCGTCAGTTATCAGCGCAACCGTCTCGCCCTTTAACATCTTTTCCACAAGCACGCGCGCCTTCTCAACCTTGTTAAATTCATGGTAACTCGTCATAGGCGTCTTTATCTCAAAATGATTTAAGAGCTTAATGCTGTTTCGCGTATCCTCCGCGGCGATAACATCCGCCTCCTTAAGCACGCGTATACAGCGAAAGGTCATGTCCTCAAGATTTCCAATCGGTGTTGCACACAGATAAAGCTCCCCGATTCCATTCTCATTCATATAAATCGTGTACCTCCTTGGTATATACTCCCTTGTCGGCATATATCACAAGCGGCTTCTCCACCTTAAGCATAGGCTTAGCTCCCTTAATCGACTCGATAAGCACCATATTTGCCTCCTTATCGATGAAAGGATAAACAAGCCTCATACGCTTCGGTTCCATGCCATACTTCTTTATAACGCCGAATATCTCATCAAGGCGCTGAGGTCTGTGAACCATGTAAAAACGTCCACCCGACTTGAGAAGCCCTGCTGCCGCAGCCACCACATCCTCAAGCGTGCACAAAAGCTCATGCCTTGCAATAGCCTTATGGCTCTCCGGATTGGTAAGGCCGTGATTCTGCGTCATATACGGCGGATTACTCGTCACCACATCGAAAGAACCCTTTTTGAAAATTGAGCAGGCTTCCTTAATGTCTCCCTGAACGATGTCCACACAGTCACCGATACCATTGTACTCCACACTGCGCCTTGCCATATCAACATTTATATCCTGTATTTCAAGTCCTGTAAAATGAGCGCCCTTTGTCTTTCCCTTTAACAAAATAGGGATAACACCATTGCCACAACCTAAGTCAATCATGTTTTCCCCATCCTTTATCGTGGAAAAAGCTGTCAGAAGCACCGCATCCATGCCAAAACAGAACACGGTGGAATTCTGGATAAGCTTATAACCATTTCTCTGTAAATCATCAAGCCGCTCATTGGCTTTAAGATTAATTGTCATCTAACTTCGATTTTCCTTCCTTGCGCTCTAACGCCTCAAGTGCCTTGAGCTCATCATCATTGATGTTATTGTTATCACGCCTTCTCTTTGGCTTGAATCTCAAATCTTCAACCTTGTACTCGCGGATTTCCTTCTCATCATTGTCAAGTGTTACTATGACCTTCACAAGCTGGCGCAGAACATTTACACTCGACACCTCACCCTTTAGCTTATCAGATGTGGTTACAAAATCACCTACATTAGGAAGCTTGCTGTTAAGCTCCTCATAGGTCTCCTCCTCATTCTTGAGACAGCACATAAGTCTTCCGCACACACCGGATATCTTCGTAGGGTTGAGTGAAAGGCTCTGCTCCTTCGCCATCTTTATCGATACCGGAACGAACTCCGACAGATAAGTGCTGCAGCACAGCGGTCTTCCGCAGATTCCTATTCCTCCAAGTATCTTAGTCTCATCGCGGACACCAATCTGCCTAAGCTCAATTCTTGTCTTAAACACCGCCGCTAAATCCTTAACAAGCTCTCTGAAATCAATTCTTCCGTCCGCAGTAAAGTAGAACAGCACCTTGTTATTGTCGAAAGTATACTCTGCGTCGATGAGCTTCATCTCAAGACCATGCTTCTTAATCTTCTCAAGACATATCTTGAATGCGTCCTTCTCCTTAGCCTTATTGTTGAGCTCCTGCTCATCATCCTTAGGAGTGGCGATACGGAGCACCGGCTTGAGCGGAAGAATGACCTTATCCTCTGCAACCTCTCTTATGCCAAGCACAACATACCCATACTCCACGCCTCTTGCAGTCTCCACAATTACGTGGTCGCCCTGCTTAATATCCATATCAAGCGGGTCAAAATAATAAATCTTACCCACCCTTCTGAATCTGACTCCAATTACCTTAACCATATAAATCCTCACTTATCTACTTTTTTATTCTAATCAATTGCCATCAATTCTCTTTTATTGTGAGCAGCAACAGCTCCATCGTCATATCATAATTCACATTCGCATGAAGTCTTGTCTTAGCCTTGTCAAATGCCTCCATTATGAGCTCAAGCCCTTCATACGAACTCTTGCCGGCAGCTCTTCTTATATCTGCAACCTCATCCGTAAATACAAGCGAATTCGGGTCACGCGATACCTTGAACAGCAGAACATCCCTGAACCACAAGGTCATAATATCAAGGCAGTCATCAACGCTGATATCATAATTATTTATATCCTTGATTGCCGCAACCAAATCCGTAAGCTCCATATTATGTATATTCTTTAAAAGCTTAATAATATCCGACTTAATCTCCTCAAAATCAGGAGACGCGGCAAGCTTGACCGCACGCCCCGGTCGTCCCTGTGCAAACGCCGCACACAGCTGCGCATGATATTCCGGAATCTTGCAGTTTTTCATAAGATACTCAATAATAAGCTGGTTTTTGACAGGCTTAAGACTGAGCATAACACATCTTGAAAGTATGGTCGGAAGAAATACCCCGGCATTGTTGGTTAGAAAGATAATCACCGCATAAGCCGGCGGCTCCTCTATTGTCTTTAAAATGGCATTCTGAGCCTGAACAGTGAGCTTCTCCGCCTCATCAATAATATATATCTTATATTTACTGCTGTAGGGCTTAATCACAATGTCATCTACAAGCTGCTCCCTCACATCATCCACACCTATTGAGTTAGGCTTCTCATGTGTCACATGTATTATATCCGGCTGGTTCCCCGATTCCGCCTGAATACACGAACGGCATTTTCCGCAAGGTGTAATACCGCCCTCCTCACACTGCAATGTCTTTGCAAAGGCATCCGCAAGCATGTTCTTTCCAAGTCCATCCTCACCGCTCATTATATATGAATGGGATACCTTATCCATGGAAATAGCATTCTGCAAATGTGCTATAATTCCCTCATGCCCCAAGATATCTTTAAACTCTGCCATACAAGACCCACCCCTTTCTATAACCACTCTTATCATTTACACCCTGCTGTCTGCAGCAAAGCTTATGTCGATATATCAATCAGAAGTCCTCTTATCTCCCCAACCTTGCTCAATATGGTGAGATTATCCTTCTCGTCCTTCAAAAGCTCCGTGGCAAGGTCATCAAGGTTCTTATCCACAAGCTTTACAATACCATACACTCTGTGCCTTCCCCTTCTGTCAAGAAAATTCTCCCTTGAAAATTCATGTGAGCGATTGACAACCTCATTCATGAAATCCTTGACCAGCTCCCTATATCTCTTCATATCAGCAATGTCCGTATGCTTGGCTATGCGCTCACCCTGCTCTGTGATCTGCGTCATAAGATGGTTGAGCCTGCTATTAAGCTCCGCATCCTCTACATTGCTCGCCAAAATGAACTTAAATGATCCATCCGCCTGTGAAGTCTTTGTCTGATTTTCTACAGGCACCGCCCTGCTCACATCATTCACTTTAATGTCCATAGAAATTTTCCTCCTGCCCCACCATACTTACTGAATAAATACTTCTTAATAGTTACATTTTGTCATATCGAAAGTTATGCGTCAAGCTATTTACTGCATTGTACTATATATTCCCTGATTTCTGCAATACAGTCATCCAGCTTATCGTTTACAAACCTTTTTGTAATCCCACACTGCCTCATATTTTCCTCTGAAAAGTCATCTTCGTCCGCAATATATCTTCTGCACATCTCTCTGTACTGTGGCTTTTCCTGTCTGCATTCACGTTCTAATGCCCTTCTTAATCTGGTGCCATCATCAACCTCAATATATATCGGACACACCCTGTCTTTTCCAAAGTATTCACAATACTTACTGTACGCTTCTATAGTTCCAAGCGCCAGATAATTCTCTTTCCCATCCAGATTTATCTGACCATCATTTCTTGTATAATACTTCCATGGACCGTATACAGTATTGTAAATCCTTATCTCAACAATACTTCCGTCGCACTCATGCCTTACAGCTTCATCGTCATCAACAAAAAAATATTCCTCTCCGTCCTGCTCTCCGCTGCGTTTAGGCCTTGTAGTGTACATAGTTATCTTTTTAAGTCCAAGGCTGCCGTCCTCTAAAAGCTTCTTGTAAATAGTATCCTTCCCTGTTGAGCTCTTCCCCGAAATAAAAAATATCTTTCCCATGTTATATGCAGCCTTCCTATTAATATCAGATGCCGGACTGTACACATCTCATATACGGCATATCATTTCTGAAATCAACACCATGAACTTCGTATCCCGACACTTTAGCATTTATTATATCACATAATATTTCTTTTGTAACTACCTCTCCGGGCAAAATAAACGGTATTCCCGGCGGATATACATATCCGTAATCCCCTGAGATATCTCCGGCTTCTGCAGCTTTCATCACCTTAGGCATTTCAAATGCCTGTGCAATAGTATATTTTTTTTCAATCCTTCTCTGTCCCTGTGTCCACATCCCAAATTTCTTATTTATATTGAAGCCTTCCGTTTTTCCACCTTCATCCGGACAATTATGTTTTAATAAATTCATACAAATATACTCATCTATTTCCGAGAGTGCTGCTGTAAGCCTGTCAAATCCCACATCGCTATCCATACAGGATGTCATCGCAAGACAATACCTTCCCAATGACATTTCAAGCTGCAGCGCATACTTATTTCTCAGCATGTCATATATCTCCCTGCCGGACATGGCACCACTTTCCGAATAGATTACAAGTTTTCCACGGTCGTAATCATATATTTTTTTCTTATCCACATTTTCTGTGCGCTCAGGCGCAAAAATGTGAATATCCTTCCAGCTTTCCGACTTTTTGTGGATTCTTTCTATTTTATCCAGATAGCTTTTAAAAAGCTCACTTCTATGTTCCCTGCACTCTAATACGCTCACGCACTCATCCACGGATGCCATGAGCACATAAGATGGGCTGCTAGTCTGGTATAACCTTAAAAAATATTCCAGTTTGTCGATATTCACTCTTCCGCTTGCAACAGCCTCCGATGACACATGCAGCAAAGCCGTCTGTGTCATCCCCATAAGTGTCTTGTGTATGCTCTGAATTACAATATCCGCGCCATGTTTTATTGCCGTATCCGGAAATCCATCTGCAAGCCCAAAATGAGCCCCATGCGCCTCATCGACAATGAGCGGAATCCCCGACTCATGTGTTACCTTTGACAGCTCAGCTATATCACACACAATCCCCTCATAGGTTGGAGATGTTATATATACCGCCTTATACTTAGCTGTTATCTCACTTTTTTCTTCAGCTTCACAACTATAGCTGTTTTTTCCGTGATTTGCATTTTCTGTTCCGGTCCCAGCTTTAATGCACGTTAAAATATTACCAAGTCTACACGGTTCAATCCCTGCATTCATTCCAAGCCATTCAATATACTCAGGATAAATGTAATCAGCCTCTAACCCGCGTATACATACAGCATTGTAAGCGGACTTATGGCTGTTTCTTGCCATAAGAATTCTATCACCATACTGTGTAACCGCGGATATAGCCGACAGTATTCCACATGTACTTCCGTTTATAAGAACATAGCTCTTTTCAATAAATTCATGCTTTTCATCGTACATTTCTGATATCCTGTCCTCAAGCTGCTTTATCATTCCCTCAGGATTGTGTAAATTATCATACCCATCTATTTCTGTTATATCTATATCGTAAGGATTAACTAGCTCCATTCTCCTTTTATGCCCGGGCATATGGAATGGGTATACCTGTTGCGTGTTCAGCTCATTTATCTTATCAGCAAAGCTTTTCATAAAAATCCTTACCTCCATTGACATATCAATATTATAAAATACTTTTCTTAGCCCAAAATTTTAATACAAAAAAAAGAGAACCATATTGATTCTCTTTAAAAGTGCCCAGAACCGGAATCGAACCAGTGACACGAGGATTTTCAGTCCTCTGCTCTACCGACTGAGCTATCTGGGCTTACAAATTGAGTAGCGGGGACAGGATTTGAACCTATGACCTTCGGGTTATGAGCCCGACAAGCTTCCAGACTGCTCCACCCCGCGTTATATAAATTAAATGCTGTCACGCTAAGCGCTCCAGCTAATTAATCCTTTGTTAAATGGATGGAGGAGGATTC
>JBNMLM010000014.1:0-31685 GCA_050874845.1 Eubacteriales bacterium
AGATAGAAGAGTTGCCACAACCGCAATAATCACAACCAAGCCGCCCACGATATGCCATTTCTGGAAAAGTACAAGCTGTACAGACTCAAATCCCCTGAACATGCTGTTAAATATATTCACAAAATTCATCGCATTTTCTTTTATAGCGCCTGAATTATTGTTCGAAAGCATGGTTCCAATCCAGTAATGCCACACTATAGTATCCACTGCCACTGCCGCAAACATACTTACAAGATATTTAATTATACATGAATATTTTTTATGTGCAATATTATAGATCGCCCAGACCACAAAAAATGCTATCGGGATAAAGCAGAAATAATACTGCGTAAGAAATCCGCCCGCTGTCACTATTCCCAACAGAACATAGCTTGACAGCTTCTCCTTACTCTCACACAGCCGCCACACCGCGTAAGCAAATGCAATCGTAAAAAAGGTCAACTGCATGTACATTCGTATAAGCATGGCATCGGACAGAATCCCAACATTCAGCGCATATACAATTGATACAACTGCTGCCATCCCCGGTCTGTCAAAAATCCTATATATAATAAACCAGAGCAACAACACCGTTCCAATGTACATAATCAGATTTACCGCCAGCCCTGTCCACTCAGATATATTCAATCCGCCAAAAAGTGAGGCAATGTATACCAGCCCATAATACAGAGGCGGATGAGGATCCCCCTTTACATTCCTCAACATCTGCACAATACTGTCATTCGAACTGTGACCTAACATGTCAACGGTCTGCTGTCGCGTATACCACTGTCCTTCAGCAAGCTGATATGCACCGTTAGGCGCATTCACAATCATATAGGTGTATATCTCGTCACAGAAGGTTATCCTCTTGTTAATTCCTGCAACAACGAAAACCACAACTCCGACTATGAGTGATACCACGCACCATAAATAATTCTTTTTCTCCATAACCCACCTGTCTGCTTTTTTCGATAATCAGGTATTGTGAAGCAGCTTCCGGCTGTCACATACTGTGTTTCACAATCCCCAAGTATACCCTTTTAATGTAATTCAGATAAATATTTTACCACATCATCAACAGCTTGAAAAGAAAAAGAAGTCATTCCGGGCATCATTTCCGGAATGACTTCTAAAAGCTTACTGTGCTATTTTCTAAAATGTTCTACGATTCGCAGTATCAGAAGCTTAAACCTGTGTATCGGATGGAAGCATATAACAGATATAATTACTATTGCTATCGGCGGTATAATGAATATAATTCTAAAGAATGTTAATAAATCGACTATATTTTCTACAGCAATTGCACTATTCTCCCAATATGGATATTTAAGTGCCTTGAATACCATGCCCTTATCAGTCCACTTGAGAACTCTCTTCGCCGAATTTACAAAGCTGTATCTCTCAGAATTATCAATTACCCTTATATCATCCTCACTATAACCGCATGAAGTGAACGCCTCTTTAACCTGCTTTAAAGCAAAATCCGATACTGGATTAGGAAAGATAATCTCATAGCAGTCTGCATCCTTTCCAATCGCCTCAAGAGGGAAAAATACCGTTCCACTCTCGGCTCCACCAGCCTTAGCCTTATAACCATCCTGAGGCTTAACAACTCCCTGCACTATATATTCTTTTCCATTGTAGGTGAGTGTCATTCCATCCACCTCTATGGCTCCGAATATCTTCCATGCAGCCTCCTCATCAATCACAACCTGATCATTTGCAATGCTGTCCTCCATAAGATAACTGCCGCTTATAAGCTCATAATTATGAAAGCGGAAGAAATCTCCACCTACACCATACGCAGTGCATTGCTGTGACTTAGCACGCTGCGAGGATAAACTAACCTGCGATTTCACACTGTATGCCGCAACATACAGTCTGGCATTATCTGCCGGAGCCTCCATAGCTTCCTTTATGAGAGCCTGATCAAGCGTATATTGAAGCTGCTTAACCTTCTCCTGTTTCAGTCCGCTGTCCTCAGGCAGGAACACACTCACCATCGAATATCTGCCATCAGAATCCCAGTACTTTGCGCAATACTGCGTTTTCTGTGTTCTTGCCACAGCACCTGATACAGCCGTCAATATACCGAACACGAGCAGCCCTACTGCAATGATGGCCAGAAGCACAAGCTGTTTTTTCGTCAATTTTACATTAGGCCTTGTCATCGTATCCTCCTATTATTTAGGCAGACGCACCAAATCTCCTGCCGATACCGGCTTGGTAGCCGTTGTGATTACACTCTCATAGCCCTGAATTCCACATGAAATAGCAGTGTTGGTATCATCAGAAGCGAGCTTGGTTACATCTACTCTGGTAGCTGTGTATCTGTTGCCAAGAGGAGTGCTCTTAGAGGTTATGATAAGTATGTAGGTACCATTCTTATCCTCACGGATTGCCGTATTAGGAACAATCATATCATAGTTAGCGGACTTATCGCCAACACTCACAGTAACAGACTGACCGACATTGATATCAGACCCGGTAACTGTGAATACTACAATTCTGTTACCTGATGATGGATTTGATGTATCATTCTTGATTGCGGACACGGTAAGCACCATATCGCTGTAATACCATGAGTTAGAGGCCTGACCAACATCTCCGACCTTGATTCTCGCAGCCTGCTCCTTGGTTACGGACATCTCAAGAGTGTAGTCCTTGCCTGAAAGCTGTATTGTTGCCATAGTCGAATCAGCCGCAACCTTCTCTCCAGCCACAACATTCACTGCCGTGATTGTACCACTTACTGGCGCTGTAACCTCTGTCCCTATAGCCTTCTTTTCAAGTGTCTCATACTTATTTTTAGCATCATCAATCTGATCTAAGAGATCCTGAAGCTGTCTCTGGTACTTAATCTCACTTGAAACTTCATCATAGCTGTTCTTTGCCTGTGTGTATTCATTATTGGCAAGTGCTCTCTTATATGCGAGCTCTGCCGAAATCTGTGTCGGCTGTGCCTTCTTATCCTCAATTGTTTTATTGATTGATTCTATCTGCTTCTCATAGGACTTCACATTTGCTTCGAGAGTTGCCTTATCACCAAGCTTATCTCTGTCCCCTGCAACCGCAACTGCCTGAAGAATAAGCTCCCTGCGCTTGTCATCATCAGTCTGTGCCTGTGCCTCAGCAAGAATATTTGTAACCTTTGTATCCAGCTCATTATAGCTGTTAAGTGAATCCTTAGCAGCCTCAAGTGCTACATTGGCAGCCTCAAGCTGTTCCTCCTCAGCCTTGGTATCAACAACTGTGGCCCCGATGACACTTATCTGTGCATCAATATCATCAAGTGCTTCCTTCTTCTGCTTAAGAACCGCTGTGCGCTGCTCTAATAATGCTGTCTTCTGGGCAAGTACATCCTCATCACGATTCTGAGCTGCCGTAACAACATCACTGCCAATCTGATTGTCAATAATTGTTGAATCATACTGCTCAAGTAATGCCTGATATGCCTTCTTGGCATCTGCAACCTCTGTGCTCTCCCCCTCTTCAAGTACAAAAAGCACATCTCCCTTGCTTACCGTATCGCCCTTTCTGACATTGACACTCTCTACCTTGCGTCCTTCGGAGATTGTCACATTATACGGATCAACAGACTGAATAGTACCTGTACCGCGAATTGCTGTTGAGATACTTCCGCTCGTTATGTATGAACTTGATACCTCTGCAAGCGAATAGTTCATAATCGTGTTGGAAAAAAATGTTAGTAACAGCAATATTACGAGAAATACTATCAGAATGTTCTTTATCCAGTCTTTTCTGTTTCCTTCCAGCTTTTTCATCGCATTAACCCTTTCTTAATATAATAGATATAATTTATCCTTTTATTCCGCCCTGATATGTGATTCCCTCAACAAGGTACTCCTCACTGTAGAGGAATATCAGAAGACCCGGTATCATATATATCGTAGCAACAGCGAATGCAAGACCAATCTCACCCTCATTTATCTTGGATAAGAATACCGACAATGGATATTTTTCTGTGTCTGTAAAAAGAATAAGCGGCTGCTCAACCATATTCCAGTAATCAATGAATACAAGTATCGCACATGAATATATTGCACCCTTGCATATAGGCATAGCAACCTTCGTAAATAACTTCCACTCCCCGGCTCCATCAATCTGTGCCGCCTCAAACAATGCCTTAGGTATTCTCTTCATATACTTGGTTAGCAGATATACTGAGAATGGCGAGAATATACCCGGCAGCCATATTGCCCAATTGGTATTCAGTATATGAAACCAGTCCGCCACCAGATAGTTCGGAACAAGTGTGACCTGATAGGGCATCAGCATCAATATTATGTATCCGAAGAATATTATACCTTTTATCTTTCCCTCAGATCTTGCAAATCCATACGAAGCAAGACACGCAATCAAAATCTGGAACACCGTTATCGGAACTACAAGTATTACTGAGTTCCAAAACTTGAGAAGGTATGACGGGCTCTTTAACAGCACGGTAAAATACTGACTGAAACTTACCATATCGGGAATAAGCTTGATATTAACCTTCTTTGATATGTACGCCTTCGCTCCCGAATCGGTTGTGGAAAATACCATACCGTAATTCGAACTTATCTCCGACTGTGACATAAACGAGTTGGCAATCGTCACCACCGTAGGAAACAAAAATATTATCGCAAAGCTCGCGGCAAATATAAAACAAAGGGTTCTTATTACAATACTCTTTCTTTTCTTGTGATGTATTTTCCCTTTTTCCATTATTCCTCCACATCCTTTCCAAAATGATTTTCTATAAGGAATAATGCTCCTATAAGCACAATCATGACCAGCGACATAAGTATCGCTGCTGCCGACAGCTTCTGATAATCGAGTGATTTGAACATATTGTTCATGTAATGCTGCAACATATAAAGACTCGTAACAGGATGATCTCCTGTGAGAAGATATACCTCTCTGAATACCTTAAACGAGCTTATAATCGACATGATTGTTACAAACAAAATTGTAGGTGAAAGGTATCTTATCTTGATATGCCAGAATATCTGCCACGAATTAGCACTCTCAAGCTCTGCCACCTCTATGATGTCACGCGGTATATTTCCGAGTGCCGCCATAAAAAGAATCATGTTATAGCCCAAGTTCTTCCACAGATACAGAGGTACTATCGCCACCATGGCATAGTCCGACTTCAACCAGTCCACAGGACTTATACCGAACGTCGAGAGAAAATCATTCACCGCTCCGTTATAGTGAAACAATACCTGCCATATAAGAACAACCGAAGCAATAGGTACCATCATAGGACTTAAAAAGAAGGTTCTGAACTGGCTTCTTCCTGGAATCTTCTGATCAAGTATAATGGCTAAAAGAAGCGAAAGTACAACTGCAAGCGGAACCGCAATTGCGGTAAATGTAGCCGTATTTTTCACAGCCCTTTTAAAAGAATTGTTCTTCACAAGTCTCACAAAATTGTCAAACCAAACCCACTCCTTCGTAACCGGGTTATCAACAAACGAATAGAAAATAACCACAAGAAACGGAAGCAGGAAGAACAATGCCACTCCTATAACACTCGGCGCAAGAAATGGTATCATCGTATGTTTTCCCAGCTTGCTCCTGCGCTTATTATGCGCAGGAGCTCTTTTTTTCTCTTTAGGGAGCCTAAGCTCCTTTGATTTTTTCTTTATACTCATAATAACCTCCATGCTGTGAGGCTATCCTGCCCCATAACATGCCCCATCAGAATACCGTCTTAACGGTTCTCATCTATATAGAGCTGTGCTCTCGACTGAATAATTCCCGCTATCTCCTGTGCGCTCTTCTCGCCATTGAAGTAGTATTCTGCCTCTTCTGTTATGATGTTCATAAGCTGCTCATCATAGCTTGCCTCGGTGGTAGCGTTGTATACCATATCCCTTACTACCTGTGCCTCTTCCTCCGTAAGCGGTCCGATTTTAATCTCTGTATCATCATACCACCATGTATTAACCACGCCTTCGTTATCGCCTGATTCCTTCATGGCATCTGCTATCTTCTGCTCAAAAGCAGCCTTGTTGACAGGTAAATTCCAGTCTAAATTATTCTGGTCATCCGGAAGTAAGAAGTTACGGATAAATGCCCATGCGCCCTCCTTATTCTTGGACTTGGCGGCTACACAGAACCTATTGTTGAATCCTACAACCGAACCTGAACCGTTGTTAGTAGGATATCCTATGAAGTTGACAGGCTCACCATAAAGAGCTGTATATAACTGAACATTGTCAAAGCCTGACATGTACACACTTGTGAGGAGAACCTTTCCGCTTCTTAACAGGCTTGCCGTACTCTCGCTCTCCCCTGAATCGTAATCATATTCCTTAGGGAATGTATTACATAATTCGAGAAGCGAAATAAAGTCATCAGAATCGAACTTACACTCACCTGTCTCTGAATTATAGAAGCTGTCCAGACTGTACATAACCATCATATTAAGTCCATCAGCCTTAGTGACATACTGCATAAGCTGCGAATCCGGATGTGACTTGACAAGCTCTGCTACATCCTTAAATGTCCAGCTCTTGCCTGTTCCTACGTCCGAAACCTTACCAACAAGTGTATTGATATAGAATGACTCGGCAACACTGTAGAGCTTACCGTCGACTGATAATATATCAAGAATATTTGATATAAAATCATCCCTGTTAAGTACTTCATCCTTATCTATTAAATCTGAAAGGTCTGCAAGCGCTCCCTTTGCAATAAGATTATCAACACTGATATTGCCATCTGCCACGAAGAAATCTCCGGCAGTACCGGAAGCTACATCTGCCTGAAACTGTGTCTGTGCATCCTCCCAGTTAGAAGAATCATCATTTACATAAGTCTTTATATTGATTCTGTACTCTTCATTCGTTCTGTTGAACTTGATTACCTGCTCGCGCGTATTGTAATTCATGTAGAGCATTGCAAGTGTCACATTCTTCTTCTGCTTAACAGAGCTGGCAGGAACCTTCTTGATAGTTGCAAGCTCAATTGTCGTCTGTGTATCATCGCTTGAATAATCATAAGTTGTGGATACAGCTACAAATGAACCATCGTCAAGAACCGCAAAACCTGAAAGATTATTGGTATTGATATCACATGCAATCCAGTCAAGTATCTCCTCCGAGGTCTGTGTATTCATATCATACAGAAACAGCTTAGTAGAACCCACAACATACAGCTTGCCGTCACCTGCAGGATATATACTTGAAGAATTGCCATCCATGCTTGGAAGATTCTCAAGAGGATTTCCCAATGCCTTGGTGTTCATATCAACCGGTGCAATCTCCGTGTTATACTGATCATTATAGTACATAACAATGACCTGACCGTCACTTGTCACAAACATTCCATTGATCCAGTTATCAAAATCCACCTTGAATTTCTCTTTTCCTTCACTGTCAAGGACATACATTGAATTGTCAAGGGAAATATAGATATTACCCTCTGCATCGCAGGCTGAATACTGAACATAGAATCCACTTCCGTCTTCCTCAACCTTCTTCTGAATATCCGCAAGTGATATTGTGGACTGTATGTTAAAATCCGCATCAAGTATAGCTATGTCATAGGATGTTTCAGAGTCATACACTCCACTATCTATCTCATCCTGTGACGGCTGTGTATAATGGTAACGTACAGCCATGTAACCATCCTTATAAGCAGCCATTGTCTGCAGCGAAATCTGTTCGCTATCGTCTTTCTTATCCCCATCTATGGCTATATCCTTGCTCGTCTGTTCTCCTGTAGCCATGTCAAGTGTGATAAGCTTCTGTGAAAGCTCATAAGTCTCGTTATCATATACCTGACCCATAATATTAAGCTTACCGTCACTCGCCAATACGTTGGTGACATATTCTACATCAGATGATATCTCCGAAAATGTCGGTGTATAGACATCTCCCGTAGGTACATCTCCTCCCGCTGACTTGTTACAGCCTGCCATGCCAAAGCACATCGCTGCGGTCATCATCAGAACTGCCACTTTCTTAAATCTCTTCATCTTTTTCATAATCAACCTCTCTTCCACGCTGCTTTTTTTACATTATACTTGCAGCAACCATATAATGCATGCGACCAACGCATCTCCCTTACGCCGGTCATTTTATAAATAAAACACTCCCTCGCGTATTATCTGTCATAGTACGCTGACATAGCCATAATAACATAGAGCTGCATATTCGTCAATACTTTGAAATATTACATTTTTGTAACAAATCCCAGAACCAGTACACTTCCCACTATTCCCACCGCCATGGCAAAAAGCGCACCCGCCACCGTCCATCTCGTTCTTGTCACCTTCACTGACATATAATAAATACTTATGGTGTACATAAGTGTCTCCGTACTCGAAAGAATAAGTGCAGCCAAAAGCCCCTCATACGAATCCACACCACAGCTTCTGAATATGTCAAGCATCAATCCGGTAGCCGCGGATGATGAAAAAATCTTAATCACAGCAACCGGAACCACCTGCGCCGGAAAACCTATATACTGCGTTCCCCTTCCTATAATACTGCAAAATGCATCAAGCGCTCCTGAGGCTCTTAGTACCCCCACTCCAACTAACAGTCCTATAAGCGTTGGCAAAAGTTCTGCCGCTATTCTGAGCCCCTTGAGTGCCCCCTTTGTAAAATTCTCATATACCTTCCCTCCGGATATAAGTGCCCACAAGACAACCACGAAAATTATCATCGGTATTATTCCCTGCGCAACAGTCTCTATCATTATTATTCCTTATAAATAACAATCTCTACTACTATATTCATGTGACAATACGAAAATACGCACCGTTATAGCGGCAGGTAATAGTCGTCAATTATCCTGATATCAAGACATGCTTCTGTAAAAAAGCCTCTCGCACAACATACTCACCTATCTTGTGCAAAGCTTACTAAATAATTTTATAATTCCTGCATTTTCCTCTTTACTTAATCGAACGTATGTGCTATTATACTATCAAACATACGTTCGATTGTCAAGGAGATAATATTAAAAATGCTTATAAAAGAAGATTTAGATATTAAAGAGAAGCTTAAGATTCTATCCGATTCCGCTAAGTATGATGCTGCATGCACATCAAGCGGCTCCGACAGGAGCAATAGTGGAACTGGTGTCGGCAACACCGTAAGTTCCGGTATCTGCCACAGCTTTGCCGCCGACGGAAGGTGCATTTCCCTTCTCAAGATACTTTTTACCAATGAATGTATTTTTGACTGCCGCTACTGTATGAACCGCCGTTCCAATGATGTTCTAAGAACCTCCTTTACGCCGGAAGAAGTATGTACACTTACTATGGAATTTTATAGGCGGAATTATATAGAAGGACTTTTTTTAAGCTCAGGCATTATTGTGTCCCCAACCCATACCATGCAGCTTCTGTTAGAGACTGTTCGAATGCTCAGGCTGGTATACCATTTTAATGGTTATATTCATGTGAAGGGGATTCCCGGGGCAGACCCCTCTGTAATAGAAGAGACAGGCTGGTACGTTGACAGAATGAGTGTGAATTTAGAGCTTGCCACAGCCGAAGCGCTCAGAACCATTGCACCTAATAAATCACGCAAGAACATACTCACACCTATGAAGCAGATACAGCTTGGCATACAGCGAAATGAACAGCTCCTAGCCGACTATCATTCATCATACGGCTATAATACGAAGGCAGCTCGCAGACAGGACTTTTCGAAATCAGCAGGAGATTTTTTGCAAAATCCAGGCACATTTTTAACTGATAGCTCATCGGCTTACACCTCCTCGTTTTCCATCCGGACACACAATGCCTTTTCATTACCTGCTGCTTCCGTGATACATGACCCGCGAAGCGGTCCTAGGGCTTATGTACCTGCCGGCCAGAGCACGCAGATGATAATAGGAGCCGCACCTGAATCCGATTACCAGCTTGTAACCATCGCAGAAGCGCTCTATAAGAATTACGGTCTTAAGCGAGTTTTTTACTCGGCTTTTGTCAATGTTAACAATGACAGTACGCTGCCATCAACTGAGGACGGTCCTCCTCTTTTGAGGGAACACCGTCTCTATCAGGCAGATTGGCTCCTTCGTTTTTACGGCTTCAATGCCGCAGAACTGCTGTCCGAAGCTCATCCTAACTTTAATACCTTCATTGACCCAAAGTGTGACTGGGCATTGCAGCATCTTGAAGATTTCCCGGTTGAGATAAATACAGCCCCTAAAGCGAAGCTGTTACGCATACCCGGTGTAGGCCCGCGCTCGGCTGAACGAATCCTCAGAGCCAGAAGGCACTCCCGCCTGTCCTTCAATGACATTTCCCGCATGGGTGTGGTCATGAAAAGGGCAAGATATTTTATTACATGTGATGGAAAGACGGATGAATTGTTCCGTCAGAATGAAGATTATATCGTATCACAGCTTATCGGTGCCGAACGCAGACACTCTCTTGAAATATCACAGAGAGGGCTATACAGGCAGCTCTCTCTTTTTGATGACAACAATGCGAATTATTCGCCTCTCACCTGATAAGAGACATTTAATAATTGCGAATTTTAGATTTATCACAAAACAGACACATTATTTGGAGGATTTAACATGATTGTATGTTGCTGTGACGGCAGCGTAGATGGCATATTCACAGCCATATACCGCGCCTGGGAGATTGGAACCTCCCGAACATCCATATCCGTAACCGAAGGTGAGGACATGGAATTATTTTCTGAGTACAGATTTTTTGAATCGGACAGCGCTCTTGCAGCCAAGGTTGCCTCTACTATCAGAAGCAAGCTGTCTCCCGAAATATTTTCACAGGTGTATCATGCTGCCATATCAGGAGATAATGACAGAGGTGATGTAATTTACCATTTCCTTATCGATGCCTTCAAGGTCGGAATCGGTATTGTAAACCACCTTGTGAACCCTTATGTCATGCGATTGTTTGAGCTTGACCGCAATGTGCGCCGTGAATCACACAACTATCTCGGCTTTCTGCGTTTTGGACAGTATCGCGATTCACACGGAAGTTTTATGCTTGCCCGCTTCGCGCCTCACAATAATATTCTTGACCTGGTATCGCACCATTTCGCCGACCGCCTATACAATGAGAATTGGCTCATAGTCGACACCACACGAAACTATTGCTCCATACACCACTGTGGCAGCCGCGAATATATTTTTTCAGAAATAAGCCCTGAATATCTTGAAACGCTTGTAGACGCCACCCGTGAGCATACCGGAAGTTCATCCATTGACAGTAACGAAGCTATTGAAGCTCTCTTCGAGACATTCCGTACCTCAGTCTCCATAGAAGCCCGCCATAACGAAAAGCTTCAGAAACAGCTTATGCCGCTTAGATACCGCACTTATATGAACACCTATACAGATAAGCCTTGATTACCTATTTAACTATGCCCTTTGCTCGCCAAACACATCACCTTGCAGAACAATACCGCTGCCATAGTGCTCATGCTTGTGGCTATCAATGCCGGCAGCACTATGGACGCAGGTGCGACTGCACCATAGGCTCTCCTGAATGCAATTATATTAACCGGAATAAGCTGAAGTGATGATATGTTAAGAACCAGAAATGTACACATTTCATTAGAAGCCGTATTCCTGTCCGGCTCATTTTTCCGATTGATTTTATCAAGCTCCTCCATCGCCATGAGTCCGGGACCGGTTGCGCTCCACCCTGTTCCAAGCATATTCATTATGAAGTTGATTGTTATATATTCGGCAGCCTTTTCCCCTTCCTCCCCACGCAGACCCGGAAACAGCCATAGCACAATTGGTCTGAGCCATCTTGATAGCAGCTTCACTATGCCTGCATTATCTGCTATCTCCATGATTCCGCACCACATTGCAACAATCCCCGCCATGGATATAACCAGTTCCACTGCCTGAACAGAACTGTCAAGCACAGCATCTGACACAGCGGACATATTACCCGACCATGCACCGTATATTATTCCCACTATAAGCATAAAAGCCCAGATACAATTAAGCATTTACATCCACACACTTCAGACACTTTTCTGCTCAATTATATTCCGGGCTTTTACACATTATTACATTTTACAGATGTTGTGGTCAAAACATGCTCTACAAACTTAGCGTGTATAACGTATTATATTAAGCTTGTATATTTTGACCCAACATCATTTTACTTTTTGTTTCTGTGCATGTCTCCAAGATTCACAATGGTTCCATCTGCCTGCTTCACATCTATCTTGTCAAGCTGGTTGCGGAAATTGGTTCTGAAGTTAGCTATATACTTGCCTCTGAGCTCAGTCTGCTCCATAGCTTCCTCCTCTGTCAAACCTTCTTTTTTAGATTTATGCGCGAGTTCGTTTATTCTCGCAATCATTTTATCAAGTTCCTGCTCTGTCATACTATTACTATCCCTCGTTTCAATAATTATATCTGCGCAGATAAGATAATCTCCATATCTCCGCTAAAGCTTAAGCTGTCACATTCATTTGTCACAATGAAATGGTCGCCCTTTTTGATGGCTGTATCGTTAATGTATCCGCTTCCGGCTACCACACTTGCAAGCAGATAACTGCTGTCAAAGTCTTTTTCTCTTGAAAGCTGAAGCTCCGAGCCAGCCTCTACAACAAGCTTCCATACCTTGTAATAAGCGCTCTTTTCCATAAGAACAGGCTTATTCTTCCGGACATTGGCAAAATTATGGATACTGTCCTGTGCCGGAGAAGCAGGTGCATTGATGACATCAATTGACTTCTCGACATGAAGCTCCCTCTTCTTGCCATTAGAAAGACGGTCATAATCATATACGCGGTATGTGATGTCACTGTTCTGCTGTGTCTCAAGAAGCATGACACCCGCCTTTATCGCATGAACAGTGCCCGGCACGATGGAGACAAAGTCCCCCTTGTGTATCGGAACCTCACGGATAAACTCGCTCCACCTTCCTTCGTGAATCATCTTCGCACACTCTTCTTTATCCTTGGCATTGTGACCTACAACCAATGTAGCTCCCTCCGGACAATCAAGAATATACCAGCACTCAGTCTTTCCAAGTGAGCCGTTCTCATTAACCTTGGCATAGTCATCCGATGGGTGAACCTGAATACTAAGATCAGCCTTCGCGTCAATAATCTTGGTAAGCAGTGGAAATACACCTTCTACCTTCTCTTTGCCAAACAGCTCCGGGTGTTCATTCCAAAGCTGCGAAAGCTTCATACCCGCGTACTCTCCGTTCATAACGGTACAATCACCATTCGGATGTGCACTGATTCCCCAGCACTCTCCCGTGTCATCCCCCGGTATATCATAGCCAAACTCCGTAGCCAGACGATTACCGCCCCATATCATTTCCTTAAATACCGGCTTTAAAAAAATAAATCCTTCATTCTTCATAGTTTTTATCCCCCAATTTTAATATGTTATAATGATTTGAATGTCAAAACATGCCATATATACTTAGCTGTGTATAACGTATTATATTTATGCATATCACGACTTTTGGGAGAAGCATAGATGTTCTTAGAACATCTTGCTTCGGACAACGGAGCTGATATGCATAAATATAATACGTTATACACTCGTAGACTAAATTGGCATGTTTTGACCCCGGAATCTTATCAGGCAATTACAAAGTCCAAAACAGGTAAGCCCCCGCACGATACTATGTCACACAATAGCACATATTACACAATAGGATGCGGACGGCTTACCTGATACAGGAGCTATATTAATGTCTATAATAGTTAATGAGACATCCATCAAGTATTATCTGTCTCTCATCATCGGTAAGCTCACCTATCTTCAATGTGAATTCGACAAGCTTATCCTTGACAACATAAGCCTTGACCTCTGAAACCTTATCCCTTATAGCTGTTGCTGCTCCCGGAATGAAAATGAAATCTCCATTCTTAAAAGGCAGTTCACCCTCGTCTATTATAAAAGGAATAAGTCCCCAGTTGATGAGATTCGAACGGTATCTCTTTGTCGCATATTCGTTTGCTATGTTTGCAAGACCGCCAAGTACTCTCTGGCATGAGGCAGCCTGCTCACGCGCTGAGCCATCACCCGGCTTAACAGCGAATATTGTGCTTCCGATTTCTGTCTCAGATACCTTAAGCTCAGGATATGCTTCCTTGACAACGGTAAATGCACGCTTAACCTCGTCATTGCTCTCCATAGGACATGCCCCGCTTCTTCTTACCTCCTCAGCTGCTCTCATCTCCTTGGCAAGACCAACATACGCAGGGTCCTTTCTTGAAAGAGTGAACTCTGCAAGGCCAAGAGGGTTGGAACGATATGATGAAGTCTCCCCTGAAGGAATGAGCTCATCCGTTGTTGTTACAGGGTCATGTATCTCCGATACAACCTTGAGGAGAATATTGTCTGTGAGCGCAACCTGCTCAGGCCAGTCCTTGATGTTCGGGCCAAACTTAATTTCAACAGAAGGGTCTGCAACTCCCTTGCTGTCAAATACTCTGTTCTCATATATTGTCTTATCAAAATGATATGTAGGATTGGTAAATTCTACATCCACATCAGTAGCTGCTGTGAGATATCCCTTGTTAGCCGCTGTTGCAGCGATTGAACGCGCATCCATAAGTGCAACGGAGGCAATCTGACCGTTCTGCAGCTTAGAGCCCTCACGGTTAGGGAAGTTACGTGTTGAATGACGGATACTGAAAGCATTGTTGGCAGGTGTATCCCCGGCTCCAAAGCATGGACCGCAGAATGCTGTCTTTACAATAGCTCCGGTTGTCATAAGGTCGGCAAGTCTGCCGTTTCTTGCAAGCTCCGCATAGATAGGTGTACTTGCAGGATATACGCTGAGGGTGAACTCATCCGAGCCAATGCTCTTTCCCTTCAGAATATCCGCTGCTGCACAGATATTCTCGAAGCCACCGCCTGCACAGCCTGCAATAATTCCCTGCTCAACATAGAGCTTTCCGTTTCTCACCTTATCCTTGAGTGTAAACGGAACCTTATTGTCGAGGCTCACCGCTGCACGCTTCTCTACGTCATCAAGTATATCCATTAAGTTAGCATTGAGTTCTTCAATGGTATATACATTGCTAGGATGGAAAGGCATTGCAATCATAGGCTTGATGCTGCCAAGGTCTACATAGACAACTCCGTCATAGTAGGCAACATCACCCGGGTTAAGCTCACTATAACACTCACCACGGCCATGTACCTCATAGAAATCCTTAATTTTATCATCCGTTCTCCATATTGATGAAAGACATGTTGTCTCAGTTGTCATAACATCAATTCCGATTCTGAAATCGGCGCTCAGGTTAGAAACACCCGGTCCGACGAACTCCATAACCTTATTCTTGACATATCCGTTGCCAAATACGGCACCGATAATCGCAAGTGCGACATCCTGAGGACCCACACCCTTCATCGGTTCTCCTGTAAGATATATGGCAACCACACCCGGCATGGCAACATCATAGGTCTTGTTGAGAAGCTGCTTTGCAAGCTCTCCGCCGCCCTCACCTATGGCCATTGTACCGAGCGCACCATAACGCGTATGGGAATCTGAGCCAAGAATCATCGCGCCACACTCTGCCAGCCTCTCTCTTGCAAACTGATGAATGACAGCCTGATGAGGCGGAACATACACTCCACCGTACTTCTTCGCACAGCTGAGTCCGAACATATGGTCATCCTCATTTATTGTTCCGCCGACAGCACAGAGACTGTTATGGCAGTTAGTAAGAACATAAGGCATTGGAAACTTCTCAAGTCCCGATGCTCTTGCAGTCTGTATAATTCCGACAAATGTAATATCATGGGATGTAAGCCTGTCAAATCTAATCTTAAGCTTGTCCATATTATCGGATGTATTGTGCTTCTCTAATATAGAATAGGCAATAGTTTCCTTTGCCGCCTCCACCTTAGATACCTCATGACCTGTCTTTGCCTTGATTTCCGCTAACGCCTCAGGTCCGTCTTCAATAACCTCTTTTCCGTTTAAGAGCCATGCTCCGGAAGTGCCCAACTTAATCATACATATCCTCTTCCCGCGATGATAACGCAATTTTATCTTAAATCAGAGCGGACATTCACAATCGTGTCCACATCGTTTCATTTTTCCTGCGAGTCTGCCTCGTCATCAATCTGAGAATCCGGTGTATCGTCATTCTCAGTATCTTCCCCGTTGTTCTCCTGTGCACACTCGGAAATTCTTTCCTCCGTCCAGCGCAGGATATCCTCATATACCTCTTCCTTGCCAAACTCATTGAGAATCTCATGTCTCATCTCAGGATAAATCTTCACCTGAAGATTCTCAATTCCTGCCTGCTTATACTGCTCATAGGTCTTCATGACCCCTTCACCATACTGTCCGACAGGGTCTTCGGCACCTGAAAGTATATATATAGGAAGTTCCCTAGGAACCTTCTGTGATGTTCTGTCATCACAGTCCTCTCTCACCAATGTGAGAAGAGCCTTGAAACCATCTACAGTGAAAATGAAATCGCACAGAGGGTCATTCTTAAAAGCGTCTACAACCTTCTCATCCCTTGAGAGCCAGTCGCTCTCAGTACGTGGATTCTCAATTCTTGCACAGTATTTTCCGAACCCAAGCTCTGTAAGGAAATCACTTCTGTGGCGCTCTCCCCTGAGCTTTCCGATTAAACCTGCGATTGTAAGACCTGCACCTGTCTCAGCAGCGGACTGGAAGCCGGTTCCGAGAATAAGACACGCATCGACGTCATCCCCATATATCGAAATGAATCTTCTGGTAATGTAGCTTCCCATGCTGTGTCCAAGTATAATATATGGCACAACCGGATATAATTGCTTCATGTGTCTTTGCAGCCTGTGCTCATCCTTCACAAGAAGATGCGCACCATCCTCGCCGATATATCCAAAATCAGTCGGAGCTGCTGCCGTCTTACCATGACCTAAATGGTCATCGCCAACAACAAGATACCCCTTATCCGCCATAAAACGTGCAAAATCATCGTATCGCTCAACGCGCTCCGCCATACCATGTACGATATGAAGTACGGCTCTGACCACACCATCATCCGGTGCCCATTCAACCGTATGGATACGATTTACCCCATCGCATGATTTAAAATAAAATTCTCTCTTTTTTGCCATGCTCCCGCTCCCTTCTGAACATTATGTTGTTTTATCTCTTTATCTCATACTCCTGCTTCATAAGGTTGTAGATAGACTGCTTATCATCAATGATATTAAAATCACCATGAATAGTGTGCTTGATAACTGAAGTAGCCACTGCAAAATCAACAATATCCTTAGGCTCCATCTTCTCCATAAGTGCATAAATAAGACCGCTTGCAAATGCATCTCCGCCGCCGACACGGTCAAGAATGTTGAAACGGAAGGTCTTGCTCTCATAAGTCTCGCCGTCATACCATAAATAACCCTTCAAAGAGTTCTCACTTCCGGTATGCACATAACGTACATGACGCGCTATCGCCATGAAATCATATCTGTCATGAAGCTCCTTAAATATCTTATCCTGCTCCTTGAATGAAGGCTGTAAACTCATGCCATCCTTCATATCCTTACCATCAGGTCCGATAAGGTTGAGCGGCTCTATTCCGATAAGTACATCTACATAAGGAAGATAGCTTGTTATGCAATCTCTTGCTTCCTGCCATCCCCACAACGCACTTCTGTAATTTCCATCGAAGCTGACTATCATATCAAGCTCCTTCGCAGCCTTAAGTGCCATGAGAATCATGTCACGGCAGTTCTGTGAAAGCGCCGGTGTTATGCCGCTAAGGTGCAGCCAGTCGAAATCCTTTAACAACTCCTTAAAGTCAATCTGTGAGTAATCATACGTCGAAAATGAAGAATGTGCTCTGTCATAGATTACCTTGGAGGAACGAACCGCATAGCCTTCCTCAAGATAATATATTCCAAGACGCTCTCCGGCATATATAGCCTTCGACATATGTACATCGTTAGAACGAAGGAAGCGGACAGCCGACTTACCTACCGAGTTATTCGGAACAACCGTAAAAAGTGTGCTGTCAACTCCCATATTTGAAAGACCTGCTGCCACATTCGCCTCAGCTCCGCCATAATTGATTGTATATGAATTCGCCATACGAATCTTCTCAAAATTAGGAGGTGACAGACGAAGCAATACCTCTCCTATCGTAATAAACTTAATATCCTTGATATCTTTTAAAACCTTTTTTGCCATAGGATTATCCTCTGCTTTCTTAATTTGTGTAACTATTTCCAGTTATCATTGACATCGCCAAGACGATGTTCAATATCGTAATACGGCTTATGCCAACCGACATACTTGTATGCCGGACGAATGATTTTGCCCTTATTTACAAGCTCCTCAAGACGATGTGCGCTCCATCCCGATATACGTGATATTGCAAAAATCGGTGTGAACAGCTCTTCAGGTATTCCAAGCATAGTATATACAAAACCACTGTAAAAATCCACATTGGCACAGATAGGCTTGAAAAGTCTTCTTCTCTGTGCAATGAGCTTGCCGGCTATGCGCTCTATACGGTCAAGAAGTTCGAACTCTCTTGTAAGTCCCTTCTCCTCCGAAAGGCTCTTCGCATATCTCTTTAAAATAACCTCTCTTGGATCGGACAGGGTATATACAGCATGTCCCATACCATAGATAAGACCTGCTCCGTCAAATGCCTGCTTGTCGAGAATCTTCGCAAGATATTCCTCAATCTCTGCCTCGTCCTCCCAGTCCTTGACATTCTCTTTGATATTCTCAATCATGTGTGTAACCTTGAGGTTGGCACCACCGTGCTTAGGACCCTTAAGTGAAGCTATTGAAGCGGCAATGGTCGAATATGTGTCTGTTCCTGAGGATGTTACAACATGTGTTGTGAAGGTGGAGTTATTACCACCACCATGCTCCGCATGAAGCACAAGCGCGACATCAAGAACCCTTGCCTCAAGCTCAGTGTATTTTCCGTCCGGTCTCAACATACGAAGAATGTTCTCAGCCGTTGAACAATTTTTATCAGGGTTTCGGATTAAAAGAACGTCATCCATCTTAAAATGACGATACGAATGATATGCATAAACTGAAATAATCGGCATCTTGCCGATAAGCTGCAAAGACTGGCGCAGCACGTTTGCCGGAGAAATGTCCTCCGGATTCTCGTCATAGGAATACAGTGTGACAATACTCTTCAAAAGAGCATTCATAATATTCGCACTCGGTGCCTTCATGATAACATCGCGCACGAAATGTCCGGACAACTCCTGTAATTCAGACAAAATACCTATGAATCTCTCAAGCTGTTCTGCTGTAGGAAGCTCACCGAATAAAAGCAGATATGTTGTCTCCTCAAAGGCATATCTCCTGCCATGAAGACCCTCTATCAGATCTGCAACATTATAGCCCTGATAATACAGCTCACCGTCTATCGGTGTCTTAACGCCATCTATTGACTTATATGATACGACATCGGATATCTCGGTAAGACCGGTAAGCACACCCTTACCATTGGCATCTCGAAGTCCTCTCTTTACATCATATTCCTCGTACAAATCAAGATTGATTGCACCGGAGGTCATACAATATTTTACCAGCTCTTCGAATTCTGCATTATGCTTTTCATCAAGAGCCATCATTTCATGATTATTCATGGTATTGCCCCCTTCGAACTTTAATACATTAAAGCTTACAACAAAATTGTTAAAAAAGCAATCCTTACTTGTTATTGCTTGAATCATAAAGCTTTTTTTGATATAATTGATTAGTCCGTATCTATATGCATGCACAGTATACATGCACACTGTGCTTACACAATGCGCTTACACTGTTGTTTCATGCCTGCGGACTGTTTTTTCAGAAAGGAACCTTATATTTATGAATATTATATTATTATCCGGCGGTTCAGGTCAACGTCTCTGGCCGCTGTCAAATACCGTGCGCTCCAAGCAGTTCATTCCGCTTCTTACCAACGAGGATGGTGAGCAGGAGTCAATGGTTCAGCGTGTTTACCGCCAGATTACAACCGTAGACCCGGACACCAACGTGGTTATCGCCACAGGCAAGCGTCAGGTCGGAACCATCAAGCACCAGCTCGGCAACAAGGTATCTATCTGTATCGAGCCTTGCAGAAGGGACACCTTCCCGGCAATCGCTCTTGCAAGTGCATTTTTAGCCAGTGTGAAAAATGTTGACCCGGACGAACCTGTTGTAGTATGCCCGGTTGACCCTTATGTTAACCTCGATTATTTTGAAGCTGTGAAAAAGCTGTCAGAGCTTGCCGCCGATGGTCAGTCCAATCTGTCACTTCTTGGAATAGCACCTACATTCCCAAGCTCCAGCTACGGATATATTATGCCGGAGAGCAAGGACACAGTAAGCCGCGTCAACCGCTTTATAGAGAAGCCGAATGAGGCTGCTGCGGCAGAATACATTGAGCAGGGTGCACTCTGGAACGGCGGTGTGTTCGCATACAAGCTTTCATACCTTCTCGATGTTTCCAGAAAGATGCTTGGCAGTGCCGATTACCAGACCTTGTATGACAACTACGAGAGCCTTACCAAGATAAGCTTCGACTATGCCGTTGTTGAGAAGGAGAATAACATCCGCTGCCTACGCTTTGCCGGTCAGTGGAAGGATGTCGGTTCATGGGACGCCTTCACCGATGTGATGGTCAATGACACAATAGGAAATGTCCAGATTGCCGACTGCACCAACACCAATGTCATAAACCAGCTTGACCTCCCAGTTATATGTGTAGGTCTTAAGGATGTCGTTGTATCCGTAGGCTGCGATGGAGTACTTGTATCAGACAAATCTAAGAGCAGTACAATCAAGCCTTATGTCGATAAGCTTGACCCTATGGCAAGATTCGAGGAGAAGGCATGGGGAAGCTTCACAATACTTGACATACAGCCTGAGTCGCTCACCATCAAGATTATTCTCCGTCCGGGCAATGAGCTTAAATATCACAGCCATGAACACCGCGATGAGGTCTGGACTGTGCTTTCCGGAACAGGCTATACTATTGTTGACGATGTACGCCGTGAGGTAAAATCAGGAGATGTTATCACTCTGCCTTTAGGCTGCCGTCACACAATCCACGCTACAAGCGAACTTCAGGTAATAGAAGTTCAGACCGGCGCAATACTTGATGCAGATGATAAAATAAGATACTAACAACTTAATTTTTCATTACTCTAGAAAGCCACTATAATGTTACCTAATTTATATATTGTTATACCTTGTTATAATGAAGAATCAGTTCTTCCCATAACCTCGGGAATGTTTCTTGAAAAACTGAACAGCCTTATTTTTACAAATAAAATTGCACCGGAAAGCCGTATTATGTTTGTCAATGATGGTTCTTCGGACAACACATGGCGGATTATATCAGACCTGTGTGATAGGGATGACCATTTCTGTTCGCTGTGTCTGTCACGCAATTTCGGTCATCAGTCGGCGCTCCTTGCCGGTCTTATGGAAGCCAAAGACCATGCTGATATTACCATAAGCATTGACTGTGACGGTCAGGATGATATTGAGGCAATGGACGAAATGATTTCCGCATATATGAACGGCGCCGATGTTGTATACGGTGTCCGTTCGGACAGACACACGGACAGCTTTTTCAAGCGCAACAGTGCCATATTCTTCTACAAGCTGATGAACAAGCTCGGCTGCAACACTGTATATAACCACGCAGATTACCGTCTCCTCGACCGCCGTTTTCTCAATGAATTATCCAATTATGAGGAAACCAATCTTTTCTTAAGGGGACTTATCCCTATGGTAGGCTTCAACAGCACATGTGTGTACTATGAACGCCGCACGCGTATTGCCGGCGAGAGCCATTATCCTCTTAAAAAGATGATTAACTTCGCTATTGACGGCATAACCAGCTTAAGTATAAAACCGATAAGAATAATTACCAGTTTCGGCTTTATAGTATCACTCCTCGGATTTATCGGCGTAATATGGGCAATAATAATGTTCATGTGTGGCAAAACAGTCGCCGGATGGTCGAGTATGATTTGCATAGTCTGCTTTATAGGCGGAATCCAGCTTCTGAGTCTCGGTGTAATCGGAGAATATGTCGGAAAGATGTATTTAGAAACCAAAAAGCGCCCTCGCTATATTGTCAAAGAAAAAAAGGGTGCTTCTCTTGATGATAAATGACACTTTCGCCGGACATTACAGATAACCAACTCATAAAAACGGATATGTACATTTCTTTTAATATAAAATGTACATATCCGTTTTTTCTATTTATCTTCAATTTCCCACAGCCTTGTGACCGTCTCTCTGTTAATGGTTTCAATCGTCTTTTTCATATCCATGTAAAATTTCTTATCGCTTCTATGGTTGTGCAAAACCATCCGATAGCCATCTGCCAGTTTATGAAAATTATCCATATAATCATCCGGTAAATATTGTGAAAATGTGTGCTCCCACTCAGAAGTCATTATCTTCTCAAAATCCATTATATTCATGCCAAAAACCGTATCATCCCATACCGCATAATCTCCACTGATACTGCTTTCGCCGTTCTTCCACCACATCGCTCCATATACATTTGTCATAATCCCCGCCACAAGCCGCCTGCATGAATTTTCCACTCTGTGCAAATCAGGATATAGCAAAGTATTGAGCATATCACTGTACGCATCCACAATTCTCACAAAGGTTCCCCAGTCACTTCCTATACAGTCTTCTATAACCTGCTGCAGCTTCAGCATGTACTCATCCTCAATACTCAATAAATAGGTCTTGGAATTAATATTGATTCTAAGTTCCGTACCCATCTGTCTTTCAAAGAAATCCACATCTATATACCAAGTATACGATATCCCACATATCGCATTGCTGTACATAATCTCATACGATATCCGCCTTCCCTCAGAATTAGGAAGCTGCGCTACCTTCTTCGTACATGAAGGCTCAGACAACATATAACTTATCATTCCTTTACTCTCAAGGCGGCTGCATATATCCTTTACATACTGTGTGTAACTATCAATTCCATATCTACATTCCGTAGCTACATATCTTATAAGGCTCTCCATAATAATTCTCCATATATGTTTATTTGATTTGGAACGCATATCATTATTCCAAAATATATTATCTCACAGTCTGGTACAAAAGTAACCTGCCAGAGTTGTCATATTTCATTTATGACAACTCTGGCAGGTCACAGCACACATCAACGCTCCTATAATTTAAGGTGTTCAGGGAGGGAACCCTACAAAGGCTTTCACCTTATTTTACCGATATCCTTCCCTGTAACTTTAGAAGCTTTATGTATTATAGGAGGTTACATATTATTATGAAGAAAAATTTATTATCAAAAATCAGTTCATCCGTTGTTATGCTCACAGCGTGTCTTGCACTTATTACAATTGTACTTCCATTCGGAAAAATCACAATTGATAAGTCGGGAATTAATTATGATTCTGAGGTGAGCACACTTGCGGATGATGAGTTTGAGCCTATGAATCATATCTAATATTGTTTTTTAACTTTTTAAAAATATTGGAATAGAATTTATTTTTATAGTTGTTCCTACCAAAGCTACTCAATATAAAACATCTTTTTATTTCACTAAGATAGGCTATGTCTCTGTGCATAGCCATTTTATTTTCGGCTCTTTTCTGGTCATTCCATAACATGCTGTACATAGATGAATAGACAATCGTTAACCTTCGATTCCTTATGGAATTTTTCATCATAAAAAACTCCTTTTTATCTGACTCATCATAATCTCCACAGTCACCCATGTAACTCGCTATTGGTCTCATTACGTATTCATACATGCTCAGGCAATTGTTAATGTCATTTTCCCTATTCTCATATATATTTAACAAAGCCATATAACATTCTTTATTTTCCTCATCGCTTAATGCTTTTATGGCAAAAAGATTTTGTAAACATGATTGTTCCTCAATTGTCATATATTTTTCCTTATTTTTGGACACAGCAATACTATATGGCAATGTGCACTCCATTGCGCTCTTTATCTGTGCAGCAAATTCATCATCATCTATAAATTTATTATCTCTTAAAATCCATGCCCTTACGCGCTTAAGCATCTGCATGTTTTGAGGCACATCCAAGGAAACAACCTTCTCAATTTCATTCAACATGCTATCCACGTCTTGACTATTTTCATAATTTAGGCTTATCCTGAATTTTTGAAGTAATTCCTGCGCCTTAACATTAGAACTTATAAGCTCACTCTGGCTAAGTTCTCCCGACAACCCAAGCTTTTCAAATAACTTATGTATATTGGAACACTGTGGTCTTGTACGCTTCCTCTCTATACGGCTTATAGTCCTCTCAGAACATATACCGTCCCCTAGTTTATACATGCTCATATTGAGCATTTTTCTCCTGATTCTGATTATATCCTCTAAGCAATATACTTCTCTGTCAACATATATATGGCTATATTCGAATGTATCCTCACGAACACCACATCTTTTGTAAATCTCACCTAAAACATTCCTTGTATATCTGCACCATATATATTGAGCTTCAGCAGAATATTCATCAGTGTTACCAAACAATGTGTCATAGTTCTCATCAATTAATGTATCTTGTTCCATATCTTTAATTAAACTATCCCAATATGAAACATCTTCCTTGTTATTCATCCGCAGTAATTCTACCTTTATATCCAGCAGTTCACATAAATAAAAAGCTCTTAGGCAATTGCGCAAAGCCTCTATCGCCTGCGTGACCAAATTCATTAATTGATTTATCTTTTTCTCATTTTGCAGCCCTGTCTTTATTTCCAAAAGACATAAATAATATACTGCTTTAGGATATATCTTAGCTTTAGTCAACACATCAAAAAGCGATTTATCAATATATTCAATCGCCCCTCTTATAAATCTTTTCCCAATTTCAGGCGAAACATATCTCCAATACTCTAACAATAGATTAATCTCATCAACAGCCAATCTGCGATTAGAAAAGAACTCCTTCACACTTCCTTTATCTTTCATCCTACTGACGGTAAGTCTGGATGCATCCGCATACATCTTCTTTAGTTCTGCGTCATCAGCGCCATTGTAGCACCTTATCTGTGCCTTCATTGCCATGTAAAATTGCAGCTTTAAATTTATATCGATATTTTCAGCAGTATCGCCACTTTCAAAAAGCTGTTCCTGAACAGCCATTTCCTCCAATAGTTTATCAGCCTCGTCCATCTTTTCATGCTGTATAAGACTTATAATCTCTTGTCTGGCTTTCCAGTATCCATATTCATCGGCATATACCATATTCTCAAAATTCTCCGGTGCAACGCCAAGTCTTCCCAATAGTCTATCCTGAACCAGCTTACTGACTTCCCTTTCGCCACTCTCGATACGGCTCATAACGCTTTGGTCGCAAATACCGTCACATACCACATTCATAGAGACATTATATTTCTTGCGCAACTCCGTTAGATATTTACCAAATTCATAACTATCATATACCATACCAAGCCACCTCTTAACTGCGAATTGATATTTATATTATACCACAATAAAAAAATAAAGACTACATACCAGACAGGTACATAGTCTTTATTAAACCCATTCCTTAGTTAAATCTTTATTAAGCTTTAGTTGAAATATTTTTTTCAGCTAACATATTGCAGTGTATATGGCGTTTTTAGTCATACGTTCTCTAAATTAACATACTATATAAGCTTACTCACACATATACCCTTTTTCTCTTATAACATCAATTACACTCTCAACGTACTTTGCACAAATCTCATCCGTCTCAGCCTCAACCATTACACGGACAAGAGGCTCTGTTCCCGATTCACGCACAAGGATACGTCCCGAATCGCCTAAGCTGTCCGCTACAGCCTTAACTGCTGCCTGAACATCCGCATCATCCTGTGCGGCGCGCTTATCTGTAACTCTCGCATTCTTGAGCACCTGTGGGTAGATTGAGAGTCCCTCGCAGAGTTCGCTCATCTTCTTCTTTTTTGCCATCATAACTTCCATCATCTTAAGGCTGGTGAGAATACCATCGCCTGTTGAAGCATACTTGGAGAAAATGATATGTCCCGACTGCTCACCGCCGATTCGACATCCGTTCTCACACATATACTCATAAACATACTTATCACCTACAGCAGTCTTGGCATAACCTATTCCCTGCTCATCGAATGCCTTATACAGACCGAAGTTGGACATTACGGTAGTTACAACTGTATTATTCTCGAGTTTGCCCCTCTCCTTCATATACTTTCCATATATGTAGAGAATGTGGTCACCTGTGATGACATTTCCCTTCTCATCGACGCAGAGACATCTGTCTGCATCACCGTCATAAGCAAAGCCTACATCAAGTCCATTCTCAACAACTAACTTCTGAAGTCCCTCTATATGTGTTGAACCTGCATTCATATTGATGTTGGTTCCGTCCGGGTTGGCATTTATGACATAAGTCTTGGCACCTAGTGCGTCGAAAACGGATTTTGCAATATTCCATGCACTTCCATTGGCGCAGTCAAGACCTACCTTCATGCCCTTGAATGAGTACACGCCCAATGATATGAGATAACCCATATATCTGTTACGTCCCGATACATAGTCAACTGTACAGCCTATTCTGTCCTTGTGCGCATAAGGAATCTCCTCATAACGCTCGCCGAACACTTCAAGCCTTCCGTCAATATATGCCTCGACAAGCTCGATGGTCTTTTCATCCATCTTCTCGCCCTGTCCGTTGATAAGCTTGATTCCGTTGTCATAGTATGGATTGTGGCTTGCCGATATCATTATTCCGCAGTCAAAGTTGTCCGTTCTTGCCACATAAGCAACAGACGGTGTAGTTGTGACATGAAGCAGGTACGCATCTGCGCCTGAGGCAACAAGACCGCCAACTAATGAGTACTCGAACATATAGCTCGAACGTCTTGTATCTTTTCCGATTACAATTCGTGCAGGAGTATCATCCCCATTCCTCTTCTTAAGTTCACCGTAATACCAGCCAAGGAATCTTCCCACCTTAAATGCATGGTCTGCTGTAAGATTTACATTTGCTTCACCACGAAAACCATCCGTACCAAAATATTTTCCCATAATAATCTCCATTCTGCTTTTCAATATAGTTTTCAGCCATCGGAATATTGTCCAATATAATCTACGCTGGACATTTACAAGCACCGACTTAATATATATATGCCGGTAGCTATGTGAATATAAATCAATTTTATCTGCTGTGTAAGTCAATTTTTCGACTCATGACAGCATATCCATATTTTAAAACCAAAAATGTGCGCCTTGATTATATCAAAGCGCACATTCTTTGTAAATATAAAACTTATTTTTTAAACATTTCTCATACATTATTATTTTTCCGGATTGTGCTATTCATGCCAAACAGCTTCTACCTGTGCAATTAGCTGCTCCTTATTTTGAATATAAGAAACCATAGCTCGAAGCGAAGATATTGTTGGATAAACCGCCAAGAGCATATTCAGCAGCTACACTGTCTTTGTCCGTACATAGAATAATGCCAATCGGAGGATTATCATGTTCATCATTCACTTCTGCGGCATAGTAGTTCAGATACATATTAAGCTGTCCGGCGGCTTCCGGTGTGAGCTTAGTTGTCTTTAATTCAATCAGCACATACACCCGCGTCCTAATTCCAACAGGAATTTCTCTATTTGTGTGACCAGTGCTTTTTCAAGGTCGCTTTCAAGCATGGGGTTGTTTTCCGGCACACCAAGAAATTCAAATACATACGGGTCTTTGATAATATCTAGCGGAGTAGCCATTTCAATTCCCTTTTCTGCTAGGGCAAGAACTGTTTCCTTGTTCGTCTTTCCCTCTGAGAGTAGCAATCTTTCATAGAGGGACGTGGAAATCTGCCGCTTTAATTCGCGTATCGACCACCCGGAGTTGATGGTCTCTTTTTCATAAAAGCTACGTTTGTCCGGGTCCGAAATCGTCAACAGTTCACAATAATGCGACCATGACAATTTTCCAGACACTGTCTGGAATTTTTGATGTTGCATATAGAACAGGCGCATATTGTAGAGATTAGAAACGGAAAAACCTTTCCCAAATTCCTTTGTCAACTATTTAGAAAGCTCCTTTAATGTCTGCTTTCCGTAATCTGCCCTGTCTTTATTTTCCTGTTCATGTTCAACGATAATCTTTCCTACATTCCAGTAGGTAGACAGCAGTTCCGTATTTACTTGTACCGCCACGCGTTGGCGTGCATTTAATAATAATTCTCTGATTTCATTCATCATAGAATCAGTATGTGTCAAATCACTCAATTTTAACGCCCCTTTCAAGCTGGAGTACAATAAGTATAACACAAAAATTCATCCGCTTCCATAACGATAAGGTTATTCCCGCATTGCTTTCTTAATTATAATCCGGCTATTTGCCTGCCGCAATATGTCATAAAAAATACGCGATAATAAAAATCTTATTCTACGGACAGAACAGATAAAAAGGCAAGTGAAAGCCGGAGAAAAACAGAAGCCTTCTCATATAAAATATAAAGCAAAAATGCCGCTAAATTCTTGAAACATAAGGCTTTAACGGCATTTATTTTTAAGAAGATATTTATTTTTATATATTATCTCTCAGCTCTCATAGGGTTATTGAGGAAATCCTCATAGGAAAGTCTTATTCCTTCTTCAAGCTCAGTCTTGTATGTCCAGCCAAGCTTAGCTGCCTTTGACACATCAAGAAGCTTTCTCGGAGTACCGTTAGGCTTAGAGGCATCCCAGCGAATCTCACCTGTGTAACCGATAACCTTAGCTACAAGCTCTGTGAGCTCCTTGATAGTGAGCTCCTTGCCTGTTCCGGCATTGACTGTCTCATCGCCGCTGTAGTTATTCATAAGGAATACACAGAGGTTGGCAAGGTCATCAACATAGAGAAACTCTCTGAGCGGACTTCCGTCTCCCCAGCAGGTAACATAAGGAAGGTTCTGCTCCTTCGCCTCATGGAATCTTCTGATAAGTGCAGGAAGAACATGGCTGTGTGTAGGATGATAATTGTCATTCGGGCCATAAAGGTTCGTAGGCATTACTGAAATATAGTCTGTTCCGTACTGCTTGTTGAGGAACTCACAGTACTTAAGACCTGATATCTTGGCAAGCGCATACGCCTCGTTGGTCTTCTCAAGCTCAGATGTGAGAAGGCAGCTCTCAGGCATAGGCTGTGGTGCCATTCTTGGATAAATACATGATGAGCCAAGGAACTCCAGCTTTTTACAGCCGTTCTGCCATGCGGAATGAATAACATTCATCTCAAGGGTCATGTTGTAGTACATGAAATCGGCAAGCGCCTCCTGATTGGCAACGATACCGCCAACCTTGGCTGCTGCCAAGAATACATACTCCGGCTTCTCCTCCGCAAAGAACTTCTCAACGTCCTCCTGTCTGCAAAGGTCAAGCTCCTTGTGTGTCCTTGTAATTATGTTCTCATAGCCCTGTCTTTTTAATTCTCTTACGATTGCCGAACCAACCATTCCGCGATGTCCGGCAACATATATCTTCGCATTCTTTTCCATCATAACTTTCTTTTCCTCACAATCTACGCCGGGACATGGGGTCAGCCCTCTGTCTAAAATTCATTTAAACAGAGGGCTGGCCCCTGTCCCAAATTCATTGGGACAGGGGTCTGGTCCGTGTCCCATATTTGCTGTTTTATTTGAGAAGAGCCTTCTCGCGCTTAGCAAGCTCTCTGTCATGCTCTGCCATAATCTTTACAAGCTCCTCGTATGAGGTCTTCTGTGGGTTCCAGCCAAGAACCGTCTTAGCCTTAGCAGGATTGCCCCAGAGGTTGTCTACATCTGTAGGACGGAACCACTGTGGGTTGACACATACAAGCATCTTGCCTGTGGCTGCGTCATAGCCCTTCTCGTCAACACCTGTTCCCTCCCAGCGAATAGTAATTCCATTAGAAGCGAATGCCTTCTCCGTGAAATCTCTTACTGTGTGCTGCTCACCTGTCGCAATAACGAAATCCTCAGGCTTCTCCTGCTGCATGATGAGCCACATGCACTCAACATAATCCTTTGCATAGCCCCAGTCTCTGAGTGAGTCAAGGTTGCCAAGCTCAAGATGATCCTGAATACCCTCTGCTATTCTTCCTGCTGCAAGTGTAATCTTTCTTGTAACGAAATTCTCACCGCGGCGCTCTGATTCATGGTTGAAAAGAATGCCGTTTACTGCAAACATGCCGTAAGCCTCACGGTACTCCTTAATCATCCAGAAGCCGTACTGCTTTGCGATAGCGTAAGGGCTGTATGGGTGGAAAGGTGTTGTCTCAGACTGAGGAACCTCCTCAACCTTTCCGTAAAGCTCGGATGTGGAAGCCTGATATACCTTGGTTTTCTTTGTAAGACCAAGTACTCTCACTGCCTCAAGCACGCGGAGCACACCTACAGCGTCAACATCGCCTGTGTACTCAGGGGCATCGAATGATACCTGTACATGTGACTGAGCCGCAAGATTGTATATCTCATCCGGCTGTACCTCACCGATTATCTTGATAAGTGATATGGAGTCCGACAAATCTCCATCATGTAATGTTATGCTGCCGGCTCTCAAAAGATGATCTATTCTCGCTGTGTTAGAAATTGACGCACGTCTTGTTATACCGTGTACCTCATAACCCTTCTCAAGAAGGAACTCTGCCAAAAATGAACCGTCCTGTCCTGTAATTCCTGTAATTAAAGCCTTCTTCATCCAAATATCCTCTTCTTTCATATATTTTATATATCAGTTTATTAGGTTTCTTCACTTTTTCTAAAAGTTTATATCAAGTATATACTTAGTGTAACCGCATATATAGAGAAAAATTAGCACAATCTTGGTTTTTAATGATTCTCCCACGTTCTCTTGTATTCGCTCGGGCTTATGCCCTCAAGCTTCTTAAAGCTCCTGCTAAAGTAATTCGCGTCATTCATGCCGACCCTGTTGCCGATTTCGTCTATGCTCAGCTCCGTAAATCTCAGCATTTTCTTTGCCTGTGTTATTCTCTTAGAAAGGATGTACGCATTGATTGTCGTGCCATACGTTTCCTTGAATATTTTGCTCATATAAAATTTATCAATGTAAAACGAAGCCGCCAGCGAGTCAAGCGTTATCTTTTCCATATAATGTTCATCAAGAAAAGTCTTAATCTCGACAAGCTCACGTCTTTTTTTCCCACCGGAGGCATTCTCCGGATGCCATGACTGCTCCATTATCACAGCAAGCAGCTCATTTAAGAGCGCATTGAGCTTCATGTCCCTTATATAATCCTCAGACCCGGCTATATTGTATAAATTCGAAAAAATATCTGCGTACCTATCCGCATTTTCCGGAGTAAATACCGGCAGACCACCGCGCTCAATATATTTTTCATATATCGCCGGCATATTTTCGCCGTAAAAATGTACCCATTGGAGCGACCACACATCCACCCCTGTGCTGTGGCTGTAGCTCCTCATGCAATCGATGAAGGCGCAGTCCCCTTTTTTCATATCGTAGTGCCTTCCCTCATATTCGATATACCCGGAGCCATCAAGCACCATCATACACAGATAAGATTGAAGGTTATCACGCCTAGATACATGCGGTCTTATCGCCTTGAGCGAACCCGTCTCCTGCAGAAAAATCAGATTGCTCTTCGCGAAGCTGCTCGCCGTGTACAATATTCTCTTTGACGACACCGATGGCGACGGTGACTGAAAATACTCTTCCATAACTATACCTCCGCTGGGACAGAGGCGTGTTGGGACAGGGGTCTGGTCCCTGTCC
>JBNMLM010000015.1:0-27708 GCA_050874845.1 Eubacteriales bacterium
TAAGAACATCTAAGCTTCTCCCAAAAGTCGTGATATGCATAAACATAATACGTTATACACAGCTAGGTATACACGGCATATTTTGAAACAAATCTTATAAAATAAAATTACGCACTATACATTCTTTCTGCGGTAATATACAACCACCCCCGCAATTGCCAGAATACTTATGACTGCTCCCACTCTAAGCCCCTTTGTCCTGTGTTTCATTTCGATATGGTGTATCCCGTTTTCTATATTCGTCATAAGCATATATCCGGCTAGGCTTTCCGTCCTCTGCTTTACACCATCAATATATATGCTCCAGCCCTCATTGTATGGCAGTGATATGACAAGTATGCCGCTTCTGGTCATTATGTTCCCCGATATATACTCATTTTTGCCTGCAAGACCATGCCAGCCCGCCCCAACCGATATATCGCACATTTTCCCAAGCACATTCTCATGTATAAAATTCTTGACCGTTCCGTAATCTGCGCTCTTATCGTTTAAAAGCTGTACAAATTCCTCACAGCTTTCCGCTTTTATGCTGTAGACAACCGGAAAAGCCGCCTCGTTTTTCGTATAACCCGCTCCGTCTTTGTCATTATTTATCCTGTATTTAACTCCAAGAAAAACATCCGCGGCATAGCTTTTATCATAGCGCGTACTAAGGTTTTTCGCATAGACGGGCATTCCCATATTCACGAAAAAATCGTAAGCCGCCTTGCTCATCGTTGACGAATAGTAGGATATTCCGTTGTAACCGCATAGCTGTCCCGGATTGAAATTCCACGGTGTCTCAAGCTCCGTCCTGTAAAATGCTGAGCCATCCTCCGCTTTAATATCCCCAGCCACCTTCTCATATTTCTCCACCGTCTGATAATACGCTTTTCCGTCGACCATGCGTATCTGTGTGTAAAAGGTATATACCACATTCGCAGTCACCTCGACACACAGAAATAGCACAATAACACCACACAGCGAAAAGCGGCTGCGCAATTTTTCAAGCTCATCACAGCAGACATACGCCTGCTTGACAATAAGAAAGATCAGGCAGAAGCTCCATCTTCCCGGTAGCTGGTTTGGATAGTGAAAGCCGTGCCACACATAATCAAAGATATTACAGTTGAGTGACAAATAGAAGAAAATGCAGCCTGTAATAATGCAGATTCTTTTTCTTATATTTTTCTGTATAAAAAAAGATAATATGCACAACGCAATACACACAGCCCCGCAGTATATGTTCGGAACGCCATACACAAGGGAAATCTCGCGAAACGGCAGAAAGCCCGCCAGCACCTCCGTCACCGGATGGTAGAACTCTATTTTGCCGCCAAAGCCGGTCCCCGAAGCTGCCGTATTTCTAATCGCATAGTAAGCCGGCAATGTGTACACGGCGCTCACCGCCCCGGCAATCAGCGAATAGAGCAGGAATCTCCACATTTTTCCCCACAACTGTCCCGGTGACATTCTCTCACCGATGACACAGCCGGCAAAGTACACCACAGAAAACAGGCATACCATATATCCAATGTAAAAATTGGATATGATTGTGTATGAGAGCGCGGCAATATAGAGTATTCCTCCCTTTTTTGAGCGTATGTTATCAATCCCCTTTATGACAAGCGGCAGACATATCACCGCGTCCATCCACATGAACTGGTTTATGAAAGCCAGCGTGTACGCCGACAGCGCGTAGGCTGCTGAGAACACCGGCAGCTTCACATCCACGCCGCGCGGCCTCTTTTTAGTGGTACAGCCGGACAGATATATTGAACAGGTGAGCCCTGCAAGCCCTATTCTGATTGCGGCTAATATATTTATACCGGCAATCATCAGCTTATCGGGAAGCAGATATAACGGCAGCCACAATACGCTGTTGGTGTAATACGCATTCTGCGCCCACAGATTAAAGCCCAGCAGTCCTTTATATGACCAGAACAATTCACCGCTTTTTACAGCCTCCTTCATCGCGCACAGCATGGGATAATACTGTCCCCATGCATCCATCGCCAAAAGGCTGCCATCGCCGAACGGCATAGCCCCTCTCAGTGCAAGCCCGGCTATGACAGCCAGAAAAGGCAATAAAAATGAGAATAAAAAATTTACCATGATATCTTCCCCCTGAATTTAAGTTGATATCATGGTAAATTAAAATACTTTCATAAGTTATTAAAAAGTCTTTCAGTTTTCTTTCAATTAATCTGTCATATCTATAATTGCTGTAATGGCAACTCTCTATTATGCCTCATCAATCGCTTTGCCGATGTCATGCCTCATATACTTGTTCTCAAACGAAACCCATTCCGTAGCCTTATAAGCGTTGGCTCTGGCTGTCTTAAGGTCGGCACCTGTAGCTGTGATTCCAAGCACTCTTCCTCCGTTGGTGACGAAGCCCTCATCCGTGCGCTTAGTTCCGGCATGGAAGCAGTAATAGCCCGGATTATTGTCAAACGCCTCAAGTCCTGTGATAAGCTTGCCCTTCTCATACTTCTCAGGATATCCGTCTGAAGCAAGCACAACACAGACTGCGGCATTGTCCTCGAACTCAAGTTCAACCTTGTCAAGCGTTCCGTCAATACATGCCTCAAAGACATCGATAATGTCATTCTTCATTCTCGGAAGAACAACCTGTGTCTCAGGGTCACCAAAACGCGCGTTGTACTCAAGCACGCGAGGTCCCTTCGGTGTGAGCATAAGTCCGAAGAAAATGATTCCCTTGAACTCTCTTCCCTCCGCCTTCATGGCATCCACGGTTGCCTGATATATGTACTTCCTGCAGAACTCGTCAACCTCAGCCGTGTAGAACGGGCTTGGTGAAAAGGTTCCCATTCCGCCTGTGTTAAGACCCTTATCGCCGTCCTTGGCGCGCTTGTGATCCTGCGCGGAGGTCATAATCTTAATCGTATGTCCGTCGACAAATGAGAGAACCGACACCTCACGTCCTGTCATAAACTCCTCTATAACTATCCTGTCACCTGCGGAGCCGAACTGCTTGTCAAGCATGAGTGTCTTGACACCTTCCTTAGCCTCCTCCTTGGTATTGCAGATAAGCACACCCTTTCCAAGCGCAAGTCCATCCGCCTTCAAAACAGTAGGATACTCTGCTGTCTCAAGGTACTCAAGTGCGGCTTCCGGGCTGTTAAATGTCTCATAGCCCGCTGTAGGTATATTGTACTTTTTCATAAGGTCCTTCGAAAATGCCTTTGAACCTTCAAGGATAGCTGCATTCTTTCTAGGTCCGAATACACGAAGTCCTGCTGCCTCGAACGCATCGACAATTCCTCCTACGAGAGGGTCATCCATACCGATTATTGTGAGGTCTATCTTCTGCTCCTTTGCAAACGCAACAAGCTTGTCAAATTCCATAGCCGTAATAGGAACACATTCAGCTATCTGACCGATTCCGGCATTGCCCGGAGCGCAGAATATCTTGTCGACTCTCTTACTCTGTGCACATTTCCATGCTATAGCATGCTCTCTTCCACCACTACCAACAATAAGAATTCTCATAACTGTTCCTTTCTGTCTGAAACTTTAACAATACTGTCCGGCACTACTTGTCCGGACAGCATATTTTTATCATTGTTCAATTACAGTCTTACCGTCAACAACCTTAACCTTCCCCTGCGCTATCAAGTCAATCGCCTGAGGAAGTATCACCCATTCAGCCTGCTCCATGACACGTCTCTGAAGTGTCTCCGGAGTATCATCCTGCTCAATCATAACAGGCTTCTGTAAAATTATAGGCCCTGTGTCTGTTCCATCGTCCACAAAATGAACGGTTGCACCTGTCACCTTAACTCCTCTGCCAAGAGCCGCCTCATGAACATGAAGTCCGTAGTGACCCTTTCCGCAGAACGAAGGTATAAGTGATGGATGTATATTTATAATTCTGTTTGTATACGCCTTGACCATAATCTCAGGTATTGCAACAAGAAATCCCGCAAGGACAATGAGGTCAACCTTATAAGAATCCACTGCCGCAAGAAGTGCCTTATGGAATTCTTCCCTGTCCGCGAAGCTCTTAGGAGATATACACTCGGCAGGAATATTGTTGTTCCTTGCTCTCTCAAGGGCATAGGCCTTGCGGTTATTGCTTATAACAACCGCTATCTCCGTGTTATGTATCTTTCCTGAATTTACACCGTCAATAATAGTCTGAAGATTCGTTCCGCCACCGGATACAAGCACCGCAATCCTTAGCATACGGTAACTCCCTTCTCGCCTGCAACAGCCTTTCCGATAACGAATGCCTTCTCGCCTGCCTCATTGATGGCAGCGATTGTCTTATCCGCATCCGCCGGGTCTACCGCAAGAACCATTCCGACACCCATGTTGAAGGTGTTGTACATCATCTGTTCCTCGATATTTCCCTTCTTGGCAAGCATCTTGAAGATTGCAGGAACCTCATAGCTGTCCTTCTTAACCTCAGCTCTGATTCCATCAGGAAGCATTCTCGGAATATTCTCATAGAAACCGCCGCCTGTGATATGGCTGCAGCCCTTAATCTTAACGCCCGCCTTCTTCACGGACTTCAATGCCTTTACATAAATTCTTGTAGGCTCAAGAAGTGCCTCTCCAAGTGTCTTTCCAAGCTCATCATAATATGTACTTAAGCCTTCCTTGGTAAGCTCTTTTTCAAATACCTTGCGGACAAGTGAGAAACCATTGGAGTGAACACCTGATGAAGCGATTGCAACAAGTGTATCTCCGTCCTTGATATCCTGTCCTGTAATCATATCCTTGCGGTCAATCACACCTACTGAGAAGCCTGCAAGGTCATAGTCCTCCTCAGGCATAAGTCCAGGGTGTTCAGCCGTCTCACCACCGATAAGTGCACACTCAGACATCTTACAGCCCTCTGCAACGCCCTTTACAATCATGGCAATCTTCTCAGGATAGTTCTTGCCACAAGCAATATAGTCTAAGAAAAATAATGGCTCACCGCCTGCACATGCAACATCATTAACACACATAGCAACTGCATCGATACCGATTGTATCATGCTTGTCCATAATTATGGCAAGCTTAACCTTGGTACCACAACCGTCTGTTCCCGATAACAAAACAGGATCTTCCATATCCTTAATTGCCTTCAATGAAAATGCTCCTGAGAATCCGCCAAGACCACCTAACACCTCCGGTCTCATCGTTCCCTTTACATACTCTTTCATAAGCTCAACCGACTTATATCCTGCTTCAATATCTACTCCGGAATTCTTGTAATCCATTTTTCTTTCCTCCATTATTGTATTATGATGTTGTAAACTGTATTCAAAGCTGTGAATATGTACTTAATTTATGCGTTGTAGCCTTCATACCCTGTCTTTTCAATCTTTTCCTTCTTGGCCATAACTCCTGCCTTAAGCTCCTCTTTATAAGCCTTAATCTTATCAAGAAGCTCAGGCTCTGATGTAGCAAGAATCTTAGCTGCAAGAATACCCGCATTGGCTCCTCCATCTATGGCAACCGTTGCCACAGGAATACCACTTGGCATCTGAACGATAGAATAAAGAGAATCCACACCTCCAAGAGCTTTCGTGTGAATCGGAACACCGATAACCGGAAGCGGGAATATTGCTGCACACATTCCCGGAAGATGAGCTGCTCCTCCTGCACCCGCGATGATACATTTGATTCCCTTCTCCTCTGCCTTAGAAGCATAGTCAAAAAATACATCCGGCATTCTGTGAGCTGAGATAATGGTAATCTCATAATCAATACCGAATTTCTCAAGCATCTGTGCTGCCTTAGACATAACCGGAAGGTCTGAATCACTTCCCATAACAATACCTACTTTTGCCATTGTAGTTCTCCTTTATGTGTAATTTTTTAAAGCCCGACAAGTATAAATAATATCAGCATAACAATAATAATACCATTGATAAATGTGCCAAAAAAAGATATTCCATAGCGCTTATCCTGCTCCTTATAGCTTAACAGGCCAAAAATCAGCCCGAAAAGAGACAGCACCAGCGCCAGAAGTCCATAAGCTCCCACCTGCATACTGCCTTCACCGCGTTCCCTGAACGACAGCAATATGCTATAGCCCAATGCAAGCAGTGAAAAAATTGCCAATGCCGATGAGAGAACTCCTCCGATTGTATATTCCTTATAGGAAAAACGAAGTTTAGTCTTTTTCATAATCCATTAATCCTAAAAAAGTGTATCCGACTTAGCTGCAAGCAGCTTAGCTCCTGTCACAATCATCAGGATTCCGCACACAACTCCGGCAACCACCGTGATGATTCCTGTAGTTATCGCCGCTGCTCCCGAACCCTTTACCCTCTTAAAAAGTTTTTCGTTCATCCAAACACCTCCAACTATTTTACTCCGTATGTCTCATAATATGCGTCTATTCTTGACTTTATCTCATCATCAATAAGAATCCTTCCATGGCACGGCTTATTGTAAAGATACTCTGTAACTTCCTTCATGGACACTATAGCCTTAGCGTCGAAGCCGTACTTTTCCTTAATCTCGTCCAGTGCGCTCTTAGTGCCGGAAAGACCTACCTCCATGCGGTTAAGTGACACCATAAGACCAACGATTTCTACATTGGCTGCTCCTCTTACCTTAGGTACCGTCTCTTCCATTGACTTTCCGGATGTGGTGACATCCTCAATCATAACCACCCTGTCACCGTCCATGAGCTTGCTTCCAAGGAAGCCGCCCTTATCTGCTCCGTGATCCTTCTCCTCTTTTCTGTCCGAACAATAGCGAACCTCCTTGCCGTATAATTCACTATATGCAATTGCTGTAACAACACTGATAGGAATTCCCTTGTATGCCGGCCCGAATAATACGTCAAAGTCATCACCATAGTTATCGTGAATAGCCTTCGCATAATATTCTCCTAATTTCTTAAGCTGTGAGCCTGTCACATAAGCTCCCGCATTCATAAAGAATGGAGACTTTCTGCCGCTCTTCAAAGTAAAATCGCCGAATTTTAAAACATTGCTCTCTACCATGAAATCAATAAATTCCTGCTTGTACTGTTCCATTGTATCCTAAAACCTCCTGTTTATGCGGCTTTACGCCGTTATTGTCATTCTATAAATGCTTTTTCTGTAAACTTTTAGGCAACATTCTTCAACAAAATCTCTTTTCTGCGGATTATCTGTCTTTTTAGTGCTTCTAGTGCCCTGTTTGTTAATGGTAATTTCTTATTAATTGATTTTCCCATTTGTTTCTCCTTCCTTGTATAAAAATAGGAAAGATTCCAAACGCCGTTCCTATTCTACCATAAAACTTTATTGGTTTCAATGTATATTTGCATTACCAACACTTCCTGCAAGCTATCTATAATATCCGGTTTACCAGCTACAAATCCAGTTTCTGCTTATGGGCATAAGGATTTGTTTTTTTAATAATTATAAAAATTAGTAGAACATGTGTTTGTTTTATGCTATACTATTTATAAACATTTCAGATATCTTCTGATACTGATAAGAATATTACAAATAGAAACGCATAAACTATTAATACCACTAACACTATACCGCTTGACATCACCGGATATCAATGGTATATTATTCATAGTGGTTGTGCTACGGAAGCTTGCGATGCCCGTAGCCGGTGGAGTTCCATGCGTGGGCTCCACTTTTTTTATGTCTGTTTCAGAAAGGAAATACTATATGGCAAAAGACTTTCTCACTTATGAACAGCAGTTACATATTCTTGAATATGACAAACAACTTACTATTTCCAATCACGAATATGCCACTAAAAAGTTGGAAGAACTCAGCTACTATTCTCTAATAGGCGGATACAAATCTCTTTTCAAGCATGCCCCATCAAATAAATATATTCACGGTGTTACTTTTGAGGAATTAGTTGCCTTTTATTACTTTGACGAAGAACTACGTACTTTATTTCTGAAGTACATTCTTCATGTAGAACGCCATATAAAATCTATGTTCTCCTATCACTTCTGCGAAAAATATGGTGAACAGCAGTCAATGTATCTTGATATGAATAATTACAATCATACCAAAAAGAACCATCGTGACTTGATACGCCTGACTTATTCATTGCAAAAAGCTATTGCTATCCCCAGTAAATATGCTTATATTGAGCATTCTGCCAACGCATATCACAATGTACCGTTATGGGTTGCAACCAATGCTTTAACATTTGGACAGATCTCCAAAATGTACCAATATGCAACTACCGATATCCGGACCAAAATCAGTAAAAACTTCCAAAATATTTCGGAGAAGCAGCTGCATCAATTTATTAACATTATTGGCAAATGCCGTAATGTGTGTGCGCATGGAGAACGTCTATTTTCATTCAAAATCAATGAGACAATTCCCGATACTCTACTACACCAAAAACTTCAAATTACAAAAATCAATAATCACTATGCTTATGGCAAGCAAGATTTATTCGCAGTTGTAATTGCCTTACGATACTTGATAAGCAATGATGAATTCAAACAATTTAAAGCTACTCTTTCAAAGCTTATAAAAACTGTACTTAAACAATGTCCTCATCTTACAGAGAAACATCTTCTTGATAATATGGGTTTTCCTTCTAACTGGAATAAAATCAGCCGATATAGAAAATTATAATTCAATATTACCAAGAGATGAACAAGCGACACGTGTAAAAAAATATATCATATACACAACATTCAAGTAGGCATAGAATCATATGCTTACCAATTTTGAGCACTATATCGTATTACCTGTTCCTTTTTTTCTCTATTTTAAGCATAAAAAATCCATGCATTTGTTTAATTACAAACACATGGATTTTTATCTTAACGCATTATAATGCGCACATATTTCATAATGAAATTCTTATCATATATAAATGTAAGAAAAACATTATCATTGACTGCGGCAAACACTTCCTTTGAAAGTGTTGAGCTTCCAAATACGGTTAACACCGCAAACACAATCCATATTGCGAAAAGTCCGATGACAAAGCCTGCGACAGCGCCTGCCGTCTTGTTTATCTGCTTGAGAACCGGAAGCTTCGCAAGCACAGAGATAAATCCGAATATCACTCTCAACAGTATGAATACAATCAAAAAGCTTATGACAAACGTAACCACATTAAATATCAAATCCGATATGTAGTTTATCATATATTCCTTTATGCTGCTGACACCTAACTGTGCATATTTTGTCACGGTGTTATTCTCCCTGAGCATATCCTTTATCACCTCAGGAAAATTCAGGCTGTCTATTATCTCCTCGTCGCTTTTAAGCTCAAACATGTCATCGGTAATGATGTTTTCCTCAACAATAGCCTGTATTCCATCATATATTTTAGTGTTATCTTTTATTGCTCCTGTGACAAACGGCAGAAGCATGAATACAGCTATCAGCGTTCCGACAAGTGATACAACGGAAAAAATCATTTTGATGATTCCCCTGTACATCCCCACTATTGTCGTCAACGCCAATACTGCTATAACTGTTATCAATACCCAGTTCAACTCTTAACTCCCTTCAACTTCCTTGCTATAGTCCTTAACATACACAGCCGATAAGCTCTTTGATATCACTCACCTTATTCTTCTCCATGTACGCCTTAATTCCTTCAATCACCTCTATTGTTGTGTAAGGATTGTGGAAATTGGCGGTTCCTATTGATACTGCCGTTGCGCCCGCCATGATGAACTCAAGTGCATCCTCAGCATTCATTATTCCGCCCATTCCTATAACAGGTATCTTAACCGCATGTGCCGCCTGATATACCATTCTCACAGCTACAGGCTTGATTGCCGGTCCTGATAGTCCGCCTGTCTTGTTGGCAACCGCGAAGGTTCTCCTGTTCACGTCAATCTTCATTCCTGTGAGAGTATTGATGAGTGAAATCGCATCGGCTCCGCCAGCCTCAGCCGCCTTAGCCATAACAGTGATGTCCGTCACATTCGGACTGAGCTTCATAATTACCGGCTGCTTCGCATGCTTTTTTAAAACCGAAGTGATATGCTCAACACTGTCGGGATTCTGACCGAAAGCGATTCCTCCCTCCTTCACGTTAGGGCAGGAAATATTGATTTCAAGCATGTCAACAGGCTCATCTGCAAGCCTTTCTACAACCTCAACATAATCCTCCTCCGTCTTTCCGCACACATTGACAATAATCTTTGTATCGTACTTCTTGAGAAACGGAATATCTCTTTTGCAAAATACATCTATGCCCGGATTCTGAAGCCCAATGGCATTAATCATTCCGCCATAAGTCTCCGCAATCCTAGGTGTCGGATTTCCCGGCCATGGAACATTAGCCACACCCTTGGTCACAACCGCTCCAAGCTTATTCAGATCAACAAATTCGCCATATTCTGCACCTGAACCGAAGGTTCCCGAAGCCGTCATAACAGGATTCTTAAGTTCAACACCTGCGATATTTACTGTTGTACATAATTCCATTACAGCTCCACCTCCTTTGAATCGAATACCGGGCCATCCTTGCATATTCTCGCATTATGGACATGTGAATGTTCATCAATATCCTTTGTCTTACATACACATGCAAGACATGCCCCTATGCCGCAAGCCATCTTCTCCTCGAGGGAAATCTGAGCTTCTATGCCCTTATCCTCCGCATACATCTTAAGCCCTCTCAGCATAGGCGTAGGACCACATGCGTAGAACACTCCGGCTTCAATATTTTCCTGCTTTATGGCATCAATAACATTACCGTGTACTCCAAGGCTTCCGTCATCTGTCGCAATCACAACCTTGGCATATTTCTTCATATCCTCAACAAGAAATGTGTTGCTGTCACGATATCCAAGCACTGCCGTAAGCTCCATATCCGGATATGCCGAATGTATCCCCTTTGCCAGCTCAAGCATAGGCGGAATACCTATTCCTCCCGCGACAAGTACAGGCTTCTTGTCCTTTATTGTAAATCCATTACCCAGAGGTCCGATAATCTTTACCGTATCCCCCTGTACATAGTGGGAAAATTCGTCCGTACCAAAGCCTACCACTCTGTATACAAGTCTTAATGTGTTCCCATTCACTTCACAAATGCTTATCGGTCTTGGAAGGAGCTTGGAACCGTCATGGGTATAGAGGGAAATAAACTGTCCCGGTCGTGCCTCTTTTGCAATATCTTTTGTCTCAAGCACGAGGCTGTAAACTCCGTCTAAAAGCTTCTCCTGACAAACTACTTTTGCTGTTTCTGTGTATTTTGACATAGTATTCTCCACCTTATTTATTTGCGAGTGCTCCATTGATATCGGCAACCATATCCATTACCGCAGCTCTTGACGCATCACCGAAATTCTCCGCTCCGTACTGTGCATACTTCTCATTCTTATATGCAGCAATTATTCCTCTTGAGCTGTTGACTATAGCGCCAAGTCCATCCTCATTAAAGAAGTTCACAAGGTCGGCACCCTTGCCTCCCTGCGCACCGTAGCCCGGCACAAGGATAAAGCTCTTAGGCATAATCTTTCTTAACACCTTTCCCATCTCAGGGTAGGTAGCGCCCACAACCGCGCCCACATAGCTGTAGCCATCTCCCATACATTCGGCTCCCCACTGGGCAACCTTCTCACCAACCCACTCATAGAGTGGTCTTCCATCAATGATTCTATCCTGAAATTCTCCGCTTGAAGGATTAGATGTCTTTACAAGAATGAAAATACCTTTCTTCTCTTCCTTGCATACGTCAATAAAAGGCTTAATACCGTCTGAACCAAGATAAGGATTAACCGTGGCAAAATCTTCATCAAATGCGCTGTATGACTTCGTTCCCACATTGACCTTCCCAAGATGTGCAACCGCATAGGCAGCGGATGTGGAGCCGATATCGCCTCTCTTTACGTCTCCTATGACAACAAGATTCTTCTCCTTTGCATACTTTACGGTACGGTCAAACGCAACAAGTCCCGGAATGCCGAACTGCTCATACATGGCAATCTGCGGCTTCACGGCAGGAATGATATCGTATGTCTTGTCAATTATCTCCTTGTTAAACTGCCATATAGCCTCCGCAGCTCCCTCTAAGGTCTCACCATACTCTGCGAAAGCCTTCTTCTGAACCTGCTCAGGTATATAGGAAAGCATTGGGTCAAGTCCGACAACTATAGGTGCGTTGGTTCTCTTAATGTTAGTGATAAGCTTGTTAATCATAATTCCTCCTAGATAATTCCTGTATTTTTAAGGTCATTTAAAACGCCCTTATTTTCAATATATTCAGACAGCTCGGAAGCTGTAACCCACTTAAAATCGCTTACTGCCTCGGAGAGAATAACCATATCCGATTCTGTGTGGCACAGATAAGCAATACCGACAATCTGCATGTCACCAAGCGAATATGACCATGTATATGGTATACTGTCAATCTGTGCATCAAGTCCCGTTGCTTCGTTGATTATCTGTTTTACATACAAATCCGGCGCTATGCCATACTCCAAATCGCCATCAACAAATTCCCACTGATACGGCTCTGTTATTCTGTCATCATACCACTTGCGAAGTATTAAAAACTTATCGTTGTTCTTTACAATTCCTTTAACCTTGATTCCAAACTTGTTCATCACTTATCACCCTTTCTCAAGAAAGCATCTGTATGCATTTTTCCTTTCATGGTATTTTTAGGCTTTTCTCCTACGTCCGCACTCGTAAGCACAGCCGACAGATTCTTGGTAAGAATCGCAGCACATGCCGGGCAGAACCTTCCATATCTTATAGGCTCTCCACATCTCTCACATGGAATATATTCCCCTGAGCCATCCGGTATCTCAATTCTTCCCTGACGCAGCAGCTTATTGATTTTATTGATTGAAACACCTGTAGCCTCCGAAATCACTATTCCCGGGCTAGGTCCATGTTCATCTATATATGCCTTTACCTTTCCGAAATCATCATATACTACATTTCCGCAGTCCTCACAGATATATTTTCCCGCTCCCTGAAATATATATCTTCCACCACATTTATCACATTTTCTGGGTGTATCATCAAATATAATATTTTTCCTTTTATCTATCATTGATACCTCTCCTTTACTTCAAAAATCCATTGACTATCTGTGCTTCAGCCTCCGCCTCGGTAAGTCCTAAGGTCATCAGCTTAATAATCTGTTCTCCTGCAATCTTTCCGATAGCAGCCTCATGAATAAGACTGGCATCAATATTGTTCGCTGTAATCTCCGGAACAGCACTCACTGTAGCTTCATCCATTATAATGGCGTCACATTCAGAATGTCCCGCACATCGGTTATTTCCATTGATTACCGATTTAAAAAGCTGATAAGACTTATTCTTGGCAACAGACCTTGAAATCACATTTGTAGATGACCCCTCACCGTCTAAGTCAACCTTAAAATCAGTTGTCGCCCGCTGCTCCCCATGAGTCATAATCTTCTCACGTATTATAAGCGTGGCATCCTTTCCAAGCTTTCCCGTGGTCACCCTATGTGTAGAATCGATACCTCTTATCTGTACTGTATCCATCTCCATGTAACCACCCTCGTCTATCTCAACTACAGTAGTCGGGTTCATTACACGCTTTCCCATTCCATCGCCTTCGCCATAATGCTTTTCCACATAACGAACTCTTGCATTTTTCTCAATATGGAATGTGTGGATACCGTCATGTGACGAATCCGCAGCACCGCCGTTGTGTATTCCACAGCCTGCGACTATGGTCACATCACTTCCCTCACCTATATAGAAATCATTATACACAAGATCATTCAACCCTGTTGCACTGAGAATAACCGGTATGTGTACACTCTCATTCTTAGTTCCCGGCTTGATTATAATATCAATTCCCGGCTTATCCTCCTTGGTAACTATATCAATATTTGCAGTTGTGTTGCGTCCCGCAGCCTGACCATTCACTCTGAAATTATATGCTCCTGCCGGCACCTCATGAAGGCCGGCAATCTGCTCTAGAAGACTTTTCTGAATCGCATCCATTTCTGCTCACGCCTCCTGTCCCTTATAATATTTGCAGCTGGTGTCCGCAGCCAGAAGCTCGTCTAGTACTTCCTCCCTGCTGCCGCTTTTTCTTACCTGACCATCAGCTATAACTATAATCCTGTCGGCTATATTGAGTATCCTCTCCTGATGTGAAATTATTATAATAGAACCACTGGTCTTTTCATGCATCTGTTCGAATACCTTAATTAGATTGTTAAAGCTCCATAAATCAATCCCCGCCTCCGGCTCATCAAACACCGAAAGCTTCGTTCCACGCGCCAAAATCATGGCAATCTCAATTCTTTTAAGTTCTCCGCCAGAAAGGCTTGCATTTACCTCTCTGTTGACATATTCCCTTGCACACAAACCAACTGCCGAAAGATACTCACATACACCCGCAACAGTCATCTTCTTATCACCTGAGGCAAGCATTATAAGATCCTTAACCGTAAGTCCCTTAAATCTCACCGGCTGCTGGAATGCAAAGCTTATTCCTGCCCTTGCCCTGTCCGTTATTGACATCTGAGTGATATCCTGTCCATCAAACAGAATCCTTCCCGATGTCGGCTTAATTATACCAGCAATGAGTTTTGCAAGTGTAGACTTACCTCCGCCGTTAGGTCCTGTAATCGCTGTAAAAGCGTCCTCAATCTTAAGGCTTATATTCTTGATTATCTCCTTGGAAGCCCCGCTTCCGTTGGATGTATCATTCTCTGTCACACTATATGACACATTCTGTAATTCCAGCATTTTGTTTCTATTCTCCATTTCCCGACGACCTTTTGTGAAAATAATAATTATCACGAATATCTATTATTTCATATTATTTAATAAAAAAATGGCCGTCTGCAAATATATTATCCGCATTCGACCATATTTTAACATAAATTTACAATATATGAAAGAGTATTTTATTTTTCTATTTCAACAGTTGTTTCCATTGAAATCTTCTTTATAAGCTCTGCGACTCTCTCATCGACTATATACCATCCATAATCAGAATCGCTCTGCATAATATTGCTGGTATATAACACGCTGTATTCCGTGCCATCGTAATGTATCTTAGGAATCTGCCTGTCCTCATAATACTGCATATACAAAAACATTGCCCCCGGCTTGATATCCGCCTGGCTCACCTTTCTTACCTTAAGCATACCGCCAAGCTCCGATATATACTCCATACATTCATCCGATGATACTGTTGTAAGGTTCTCATCATCGTAGGCATATCCATGTGCAGAGCTTACCTCAAAGGTTCCATCCGGCAGGACAGTATATAAATTAAGGTCTAATGACCCAGTCAGATATGTTCCATCACCATACTCATCATTTCCGGCATTTTTCTTTACCTCATTTACCAGCTTGATAAAGCTCTCACACGCCTCACCCCTGTACTGGGCATTGAGTGCATTCATATACTCGACCAGCGTGCGCGGCATATCAAGACCTATGTACGCGGTTGAATACATTCCGCCCACGTCAAAAAATCCTATCTGGCAAAGGCTGTTATTGCTCGACCTGTCATCTATAATATTGAACAGCTCTGAGATTCCCTTCGTCTTAAGCTCATTGATGAAGATATTGTATACCTCCCGCGCTTCAACGGTATTCGAATCAAGGTTGCCAACATAGTATTGGATATCGCCGCTTTCAAACACCCTCCTGCCAAAATTTTCCGCAAAATCAGACTCACCTGAGAGTGCTCTCTGAAGCTGTGAGTATCGTGTTGAGTTCACAACCACCTCTCTGGTCATACTCCTGCCATCCTCATAGTGATACTCAACCACCATATTTCCCGCATAAAACTGGCTGTAAAATCCCTTTGCCCCTGTTCTGTTGTACATCCACAGACTTATCGTATCCTTAAGACAGTCACTTGCAACAGTTCTCGCCGCCTCAGAATACAGCTTCACATCATCCGTATCCTGCCAGAACACATCATTCTCAGGGCCATGAACAACAACATATTCAAGTTCCCCCGCGTCCGGTGTCCGGGCTATATTGTAGTCATACGAAAATCTGAGAGAAAAATACAGTACAAAGCTGACAGCAAACACAGCAAAAAGCCCCGGTATCGTCCTGTATATTTTCCGAATCCGCCTTGTCGTGATAATCTCATACAGAAAATATACTACAACCGCCGCAACATAGGACATTACAACAACAAATTTCCTCGAATCGCCAAGCTGTTCACCCGATGTATGCGCTTCGAACAGCACCGATACCGCCACAAGTGATATAACTATTGCCGGAATCATTCTTAAAACAGCTTGAAGTCCCCTATTGATCGTTGCCTGAGTAGCGTTCTCGCTCTTTCTTCTCACAAAGCATGCTGCGCCTATACATATATATATAAGTCCAAGCACCACCGAATATAGTGAAGGCAGCGGCGAACTGAACATTTTCATCTCGTTTATTCCGTAATATCCAAGAATACATGCTATCAATGAAAAAGGTATATTGCTCTCATTTCCTGCAAGAACATTTCCCGACAACACTACAAACGGTGTTGCCGCACTGAACATCCTGTTGCAGGCAAACATTATTCCACGCGGTACGAACAGTATCAGAATTGCCGTAATCACGTTGGTTAGATACGTCCCTGTGAGTGTCATGGCAAGCACCGTCGCCGCCATTGTCAGCACACAGCCCGATATTGCACCTATAATCGACAAAAGCATGGACTTATAGTCTAGCTGCAGACTGTCCGAAGCCAACGAAATAACCGCCGTGACAAGACTTCCCGCTGCAATGATGATAATGCACCAGACAATGACCGCAGACAGGAAGCTTATGTAAATACATGCACGCGAATATGGCAGTGAATGATAGAAGTCGCTGGCTCTTCTTTTGTTCATAAAGCCGAACAGCAGCATTACCATAAGCGGCGCAAATATGTACATGACAAGCATGATGTACATATTCATATCCATAAAGCTATACACCCCCAGAACTCCTCCGTTCTCCCTAAGCTCAAACAGCTTTACGATGGCAGAGAAGAAGGCGATTCCCGCAAACAATACCGTTCCGATTATTCCCGGAAGCTTTATCTGTCTCATCGCTTCATTCATAAGACGTCCGCTGTATATTTTGTTACCGGCCTTCATACTCACTCCACCTCCTTGTCAAACATTGCCGAAAAGTCGTAGCCTAATGCCTCGACCTCGTAGGTAAACACTTCCTCAAGCGTAAGCGGAAGAATATCAAGTATTACCGGATGGAGCGCATTAAAACGCGCGATAATCTCTTCCCTGTCTCCGCGCACGATTATGTTGGAAACAGACCCTCTCTTGGCAAAATGCAGAATATCTATTCCCTCGAACCTGCTTCTGTCATACTCATCAAGAAATGCCGTCTGAACCTTGAACATGTTAGTCTTAAGGTCGATAAGCTCACTCTCAAGCACCAGTCCGCCCTTATGTAAGAGTGCAAGCTGGTCACAGGTATCCTCAAGCTCTCTCAGGGAGTGTGAGGTGATGACCGCCACCGCGTGCCTGTCCTCAACCTCCTGACATATTATTGCCTTTATGAGATTTCTCATGACAGGGTCAAGCCCATCGAAGGTCTCATCAAAAAACATATATTTCGGGCAGCACGAAAGGGCAAGTATGATTGCCGCCTGCCTCTTCATACCCTTTGAAAATGTCGCAATGCTCTTCTTTATGTCAAGCCGCAGATTCTCTGCAAACCCCGCAAACTTCTTCATGTCAAATCCCGGATAGACTGCGGCGTACAGCTTCGCCATGCGGTTTAAGTTAGCCCCCGGAAGAAAATACAACTCATCCGGCACATACACTATATCCTTCTTAATGAGTGTGTTCTCATATACCGGAGTGCCGTCATAGGTAAGCTCCCCGGCATCCTGCCTGTAGGCACCTGTCATTATTCGCAGCAGCGTTGACTTTCCTGCACCGTTCGTTCCCACAAGTCCATATATACATCCATCAGGGATTACACAGCTGATATCATTAAGTGCGCAAAAGCCATCGAAGCTCTTGCTTACATTCTTCGCCTCAATCATGACTTATCCCCCATTTCATCATAAATCTCATCTATATATTCGTGTAATTCAGCTCTCGATATTCCTGCAAGAGCAAAGTCCTTAATCTGATCCTTAATATCGCTAAATGAAGAACGCCTTGATACCTCAAGCGCCTTAAGTGCCTTATCAGCGACAAAATTTCCCCTGCCATTCACCGAAAAAATAATGCCTCTTCTGTCAAGTTCGGTAAAAGCCTTCTGTATGGTATTCGGATTGATTGACAGTTCAGCAGACAGCTGTCTTACACTTGGCAGCTTATCCCCTTCCTTCAGAACACCGAGCAATATGAACTTTTCAGTCTGGCGTATAAGCTGTTCGTATACAGGAATACGCGACATAATATCAATCTGAAACATAAAAACTCCTCTCGTTGTTAAATCAATCAATAATCCATAAAAAACATTACAGTGTTTTAATTTACATGCATCCATTAATTAAAATACGCAACTGCAGATTGTGCAGTTGCGTACTATGCATAATGGTACGCTTCATACAAATTATATATCGTATGCAAAGCGTCTGTCAAGCAAATATATTTCGTTTCGTAAATATCTTTTATCGATTTTTAATAAGCTCTTCACTCTCTGCGAGTGCATCATCTATATTGGCACAGAAGGCTTCTTCCCCAAGCTCCTCAAATATACCGGATTTCTTAAATATCTTCATAGGCTGCTCATTTACATGTGAGAATATAACCTTGGTTCCATTCTTTTTACATCTGGCTATTATCTTCTCAATGGCCTGTATTCCTGTGGCATCAATAGCCGGAACACTTCTCATTCTGATAATAAGCACCTTGGTCGACTTGTCAAAAAGAACATTTCCGAATTTCTCTGTAGCAGCAAAAAACATCGGACCTGTAATCTCAAATACCTGAACGCCCTTTGGAACATTTTTAAAATGAAGGTTGTCCGCATTATCAGCAGTCCTGTTCTCCTCATCAAGATATACCCATCCATGTACATCCGTAACCTCGGACATTCTTTTCATGAAAAGTACACATGCAAGTGCAAGACCTACACCGATGGCAACAACAAGGTCGAAAACAACCGTAAACACAAATGTGACAATGAGTACAATGTTATCGCTCTTAGGTGATGTCTTTATAAGATGTGCAAATGTCCTCCACCCGCTCATGTTATATGCAACCATGAAAAGTATTGCCGCAATAGCCGGCATAGGAATAAGCTTTGCAAGTGGCATAAGTGACACAAGTATAAGTAAAAGCACAACAGCGTGAACCATACCTGCTATAGGTGTACGTCCGCCGTTCTTTATGTTAGCTGCGGTTCTTGCGATAGCTCCTGTGGCAGGGATACCGCCAAACAATGCCGACGCAATGTTTCCCGCGCCCTGTGCAACAAGCTCCATGTTGGAATTGTGCTTGCTTCCAATCATTCCATCTGCGACAACGCATGAAAGGAGTGATTCAATGGCTGCAAGAGTCGCTATCGTGAACGCGTCTGAGGCAACGGCAGACAGCTTCTCAAATGAGAAAACAGGAAGTGCGAACTTAGGAGGTGCTGATGATATGTCATACAAATCCCCTATAGTCTTAACATCCATCTTCAAAAGTGCAACCATGGCTGCCCCGACAACCACGGCGATAAGTGAGGCCGGAATCTTTTCAAGCTTCTTTGGCCAGAATATAAGTATCAAAAGACACACCATACCTACAACCAATGCCTGCCAGTTAAATGTACCTATACATCTGAACACCTCAAGGAGCTTATCCATCGTCTCAATAGGTGAATTCACAAATGTAAGTCCAAGAAAATCCTTAATCTGTCCGATTGCTATAGTCACTGCAATACCCAGTGTAAAACCTGTAGTAATCGTGAATGGAATAAATTTTATGAGCGCCCCGAGTTTAAATACACCCATAAGAATCAAAATTATACCTGCGAGTATGGTCGCAAGAACAAGTCCGTCCATTCCGTTTCTTGCCACAATTCCTGCAACTATCGAAGCAAATGCAGCAGTAGGTCCGGCAATCTGAACGCGGCTTCCGCCAAGAAGTGAGATTACAAAGCCTGCAACTATTGCAGTGTAAAGTCCCTGCTCCGGTCCCACACCTGACGCAAGCGCAAGTGCGATTGACAACGGCAGTGCAATAATTGCAACGATAATACCGGAGACCACATCCTTGGTAAACTGTGAAAAGCTGTAGTTTTTCATACAAGTTATCAGCTTTGGTTTGAGATACATTTTCTTTTTCTCCTCATATTTAATTTTTTGATTAGGCAGCATAATGTTACCCACACACAGAAAAAGGGTATAGCACTTGGCTATACCCTCTTTCTGTGTAAGCTACTAACGGGAATCGAACCCGTGACCTCCGCCTTACCCAGGCGACGCTCTACCGACTGAGCCATAGTAGCAACATGAACGGGCAGATGTATCTTACATCACCCGAGTTCTTATCTTACCAAACTATAATCACTTTGTCAAGAAATTATTTTAAAATACTATACAGATATTATTTTCTCATTTTAAGACGAATTCTCTGAATCGCATTATCCACGGACTTCTCTGTTTTTCCGATAATCTTGGCAATCTCTGAATAACTCATTCCTTCCATATAGTATGACAATATTTCCTTCTCAAGCGCGCTCAGCTTGCCCAAAAGGCGGTTTATCGTAAGCTTTTCCTGCTCTTCATTGAGAATGATTGATTCAGGGTTAATATTTTCTGTATCAGGGAGGACATCCGACAAGGACGCCTCCTCCCCTGTCTCATCCGTTATGCTGCTGTATATTGATACATATCCGTTAAGAGGCGCATTCTTCTGTCTGCCATCGGCAGATACCGCAGAAATCAGCTTATTATTTATACAAATTGCCGCATAAGTCATAAAGGACGATGCCATGCTCTCATCGTAATGTCCTATCGCATTGTATAGACCTATCATGCCCTCCTGAATAAGATCATCACTGTCACCTCCGACAAGGAAATAAGCTCTTGCCTTCGAACGGACGAAATCCTTATATTTTTTCAGCAAAAAATCCTCAGCTTTCTCATCGCCGGCGCGTGACAGCTTGACTAAGAGTTCGTCTGAACACTCCTTATAATCCTTTTTCTCCATCTGATACCCCTCACTTAACAGGTCATGCCAAAGAGTTATTTACCCATCATTCTCTGACGCACGATTTCATAGGAAAGCACACCTGCTGCCACGGACGCATTGAGTGAATCTATGTCCCCTTTCATCGGAATTGACGTAATAAAGTCACATTTTTCCTTAATAAGTCGGCTTACTCCTTCACCCTCATTGCCGATGACAAGTCCGATAGGTCCTGTGAGATTCTGCCTGTACATGAGTTCGCCGCCCATGTCCGCGCAGACAAACCACATTCCTTCTTTTTTAAGTTCGTCAATCGTGGAAGCAAGGTTCGTAACCTTTGCGACAGGTGTATAGTTAATCGCACCCGCGCTTGTCTTTGCAACAACCGCGGTAAGCCCTACAGCGCGGCGCTTAGGTATAATCACACCATGTGCACCCGCAAGATTAGCTGTTCTTATTATTGCGCCAAGATTGTGTGGATCCTCTATTCCATCAAGCAGAAGAATAAAAGGTGGTTCTCCTTTTGCTCTGGCTGCATCTAAAATATCGGAAACCTCCGCATACTCATAAGCAGCCGCCTTGGCTATCGCACCCTGATGATGACCTGTCTGGCTCATCTCATCAAGTCTTTCCTTTGTGACAAAATTAATGATTGTGTCACCTTTTTTTGCCTCACGCACTATTGTCTTGATCGGCCCATCCTGACAGCCATCAAGCACGTAAAGCTTATCTATGGTCTTTCCGGAGCGGAATGCCTCTATGACGGCATTGCGGCCCTCTATTGTGTACTCTTCGTATCTCATTGTGTGGCTCCTTTCATCTCATCAATTCCAACTTGTCGAATGCAAGCTTGATTATCTCCAGCGCGCGGCGGCTCTCTCCTCTGAGGTAGAGCCAGCCCATGAGGGCTTCAAAGCCGGTTGCCCTGCGGTAATCGCTTACTGTGGCATTTTTGGCGGTGGAAAATGACTTGGCGTTGCGGCCTCTTTTGTATACCGCAAGCTCCTCTTCGGTGAGGAGTTCATTTTCCACAAGCATAGTTATCATCTTAGACTGCGTAGGTGCCTTGGCAAGGTCGCTCGCCTTTTTGTTGAGCTTATTTACAGGGGCATTTCCCTTGTTCACAAGCAGTGTTCTTATGGTTAGCTCATATACGCAGTCACCGATATAGGCAAGTGTGAGCGGTGAATAGCTGTCCGCATCCACATCCTTTAGTTCAAATACTTCACGGATTACTTTGTCCATTATGCCTTCTCCCACACTGTTCCTTCTCTGGTATCCTTTATCACAATGCCCTTGGCAAGAAGCTCCTCGCGGATTGCGTCAGCCTTGGCAAAATCCTTCTCCTTCTTCGCAGCCTTGCGCTCCTCTATCTTTGCAAGAACATACTGAGAAAGCTCCTCATCGACATCCGCTGTCGCAGCAGCCTTTCCGCACTCTCTTGTGAGGTTGAGCGAGAGCACCTCGTCAAAGCTCTTTACAAGCTCAAGCTTCGTCTTGTCATTGCAGTCAGCCCTGAGGACATCATACACAACTGTGAGCGCACTTGACGTATTGATGTCATTGGCAAGTGCATCTATGAAGCTCTCCTTAAACTTATTGTAAGCCTCCTTGTCGACCTCTCCCTCATCCTTTAAGGTGCCAATCTTCTTTACAAGCTTATTGTAAGCGGCAGCCACATTGTCCATAATCTCATACGAGAATTCAAGCGGCTTGCGGTAGTGCGACTGGAGGCAGAACATTCTGTATACAAGAGGGTCATAGCCCTTCTCCTGCAAAACCGATACGGTGAGGATGTTTCCTGTCGATTTACTCATCTTTCCTGTCTTGTCATTCAGGTGGTGTACATGGAACCAGTAGTTGCACCACTTATGTCCAAGGTATGCCTCACTCTGTGCAATCTCATTGGTGTGGTGTGGGAAAATATTGTCAACACCTCCGCAATGAATATCCATGTATTCACCGAGATGCTTCATGCTTATGCAGGAGCACTCTATATGCCAGCCCGGATAGCCAACGCCCCAAGGGCTATCCCACTTAAGCTCCTGATTGTCGAACTTCGACTTGGTAAACCATAATACGAAATCCGCCTTATTCCTCTTATTGGTATCCTCGCTCACGTCATCGCGCACACCGACCATGAGCTCCTTCTCGCTCTGGCTTGAGAACACGTAATAATCCTTGAGCTTTGATGTATCAAAGTACACATTCTCACCTGCTATATAAGCGTAGCCCTTCTCAAGAAGCACGCTTACCATGTTGATAAATTCAGGTATGCAGTTGGTCGCAGGCTCAACCACATCCGGTATGCGGATGTTTAACTTATTGCAGTCCGAAAGAAATGCGTCCGTATAGAACTTTGCAATCTCCATGACAGTCTTGTGCTCTCTTTTTGCACCCTTTAACATCTTATCCTCACCTGTATCGGCGTCGCTTGAAAGATGTCCTACATCCGTGATATTCATAACTCTCTTCACATCATAGCCCACATAGCGGAGTGTCTTTTCAAGAATATCCTCCATTATATAGCTTCTGAGATTTCCTATATGTGCATAGTGATACACTGTAGGTCCGCAGGTATACATCTTGACCTTTCCGTCCTCGTTCGGGACAAAAAGCTCAACATTTCTTGTGAGTGTGTTAAAAAAACGAATTCTGTTTTCCATTGTAATCTATTCCTCCAATTGTTTTACCAGCCTTGCAACTGTTTCTTTTAATTGCTGTATATCATTCATAACCGGATCCGGCAGATGAACCTGATCAAGATCCGCGCTAGGCACTCTTATATTGTCACGCTTGACAACCCGACCCGGAACTCCAACAACCGTGGAGTTAGGTGGAACATCATTAAGAACAACCGAACCTGCTCCAATCATCGAATTGGCTCCGATTACTATATCTCCAAGCACCTTAGCTCCGGTTCCGACCATTACATTATCCTCAAGAGTAGGATGTCTCTTTCCCTTCTGCTTACCTGTACCTCCAAGAGTTACTCCCTGATACAAGGTGACATTGTCCCCCACAATCGCAGTCTCACCTATCACAACACCGTGACCGTGGTCGATAAACAGTCCTTTTCCTATTGTAGCTCCCGGATGGATTTCTATACCTGTCTTTCGCGCCGCACGCTGTGAAACCAGACGTGCAAGAAAATAATGCTTCTTAAGATATAATTTATGTGCCTTCCTGTATTTAAGTATAGCCTTAAATGACGGATATAAAAAGACCTCCATATCCGACTTGATTGCCGGATCCCTGTCACGTATTATCGCAATTTCCTGCTTAATAATATCAAACATGAGTTTCTCCCTTTTTACAATATGCTTATGTAGAGTGCGAACGTGTCCGGAAGTGTACCGGCAAAATTCCACAACGTCCGTCTGCCACAAACTAAGTTTCGCAATTATCAGCCTTTCCTGATGAGAAAATAAAAACCCTACCTCCAAAATATAGAGGCAAGGTTATCGCGGTTCCACTCTACTTAGAAGGCATGCGCCTCCTATCTCGATGACTGTTAACGGTGTCCGCCGTGACAGGATACTGTATTCCCCCGTCATGCTCAGGAATGCACTTCGCAAAGGCTGTGTAAAGAACTTCCAGCATCATCAACGCGTGATGAGTTCTTCTCTCTGTGACAGCAGGCACTTCACTACTCTTTTCCATCTTAGCATTTTTCATATTTATCACATTATTAGAATATGCACCGAAGCCGGATTTGTCAATCACTTTTTATCTTCTGCTGCATCCGCTGCAGCCTGCACAGCCACCCGCATTTCCTGCCGGACCGTCGCTTGAGATAAACTGTCCTCTGGCAATATTGTCATAGATATAATTCTCAACCGACATTATAAGCGCAACAGCCTGAGCGGAGATTCCCTCACCTGTTCCGGTAAAGCCAAGCCCTTCCTCCGTTGTCGCCTTTACATTGACCCTGCTTATATCAAGTCCAAGCGTATCTGCAATATTCTTTCTCATCTGTTCGATGTGCGGTGCCATCTTAGGCTTCTGGGCGATAATTGTGCTGTCGATATTCTCAATGACATAGCCCTCATCTGACAAAAGCTCCCCAACTCTTCCAAGCAGCATAAGGCTGTCTGCGCCCTTGTATGCCGGGTCATTGTCCGGAAAATGCTTACCGATATCTCCGAGTGCCGCCGCGCCTAAGAGTGCATCCATGATGGCGTGCAAAAGCACATCCGCATCCGAATGTCCTAAAAGTCCCTTCTCATAAGGAATCTTCACTCCGCCGATAATCAGGTCTCGCTCCGGCACCAGTCTATGAACGTCATATCCCATTCCAACTCTCATATTAATATGCTCCTATTCTGCAAACCGCCTTTTCGCATTGTATCCGCGCAAAAGACGGCTTTATCTCTTTATTATATCCAGAATGGTACAATCGGTCTGCCACATTTGTCAAGGAAAATCGGACGGAAATAATTGTCATTGCCGTATCTTGCGCTCACCGGTTCGCTGACATTCTCATTGTAGATAAATATATCACTGCCGGCAATTTCAGCTACAGCACGGTAATATGTCACATTTTCATTCTTATCTGTAGCAGCGTTTGACAGACTATTTTCTGCGTTGCCTGCTGGGATTCTTGCGGAGCTATTCTTTGTGCAGTCTGCGGCGGTATTCCTACAGCCTATCTCAAAGCCAGAAACTGCATTTTCGCTGTCTGCTCCAAAAATTGTTTTTTCGCCCGGATTGCCAAGCTTTACAAGCTCCTCCGGACTTGCGGCACCTTCGCAATCCGCTTTTTTTCTGTAAAAGCCATCCTCGACACCGGAAAAATGAAGCAGTATTCCCTCATGTCCGTCCCTGCATGTAAGCTCATACCCTGCAAGCCTTGCCCCATTTCCATTGTATCCGTCAAGTCCGTAGATATCCTTCAGTGTGTTCGCGGCAAGCCTCTCTCCAACCGTCTTTTTGTCCGTAGGATGAATGTTTTTCTTATTGCCGCAGTCCGTGATAACCGTAAGCGATGTATTCTTTATCGTGCGGCATATCTTATCCTGCGCTCTTCTTATGCCTCCCCAGCCGCGCCCCGTTTTCTCCGTATCCGGGTCATGTACCGGAAGCTGGACAATGGAAAACGCCAGCTCATCATCATGCCATAGCCTTCTCCACTCCGTTATAAGGTTCTCAAGCAGTATATCGTATATCTCACTATTATTCTCGTCGTTCTCACCCTGATAGTACAGTGCCCCCTTTATTGTATACGGAGCCACCCTTATGAGCATGCTCTCATACAAGCCATACGGTCTGTACTCAAAGCGCGGTCCCGACGGTCCCGGCCAGCGGTTCTCACCGCATAGCTCAAGCACCTTAGACCACTCAATCTCAGGATTCTTCGCATAGCACGCGTCAACTCTCTTGACCCACTCTTTATAGTATTCCCTGTAGTCCTCAAGCTCCTTAAGGTACTCATCAAAATCCTGATGTGCCACCATGTCCTCATATTCCGTAACAAAATGTGCAGTACTGTCATGGCTTAGAAGGCTCTCCCTGCTGACCCAGTTATGCGCGTAGGTTCCGCCCCAGTTACAGCCGACTATTCCGACAGGGACATTAAGCTCCTTTCTCATTTTCACAGCCCAGTAGTACGCAACCGCCGACCATGTCGCGGTTGTCCCCGGCTCACACTTCATCCAACAGCTCTCCTGCTCAGCCTTAAAAAGCTCATCGCATATATAGCTCACCTTAGGTGTGTAGTAAAATCTCAGCAGGTCATCCTGTGTGTGTGCCACAACCTCTTTGCCGTTGTCGCTGTTCTGCAGCTCCAGTTCCATATTCGACTGCCCGCCTGCAAGCCACACCTCACCGACAAGGACGTTCTTAAAGACTATGGTATCCACAGCTATGGTGTCGGATTCATTCTTATTTACTGCCCCCTGCTCATCTGTCTGCATTGCTTTTACACAGAGCTCATAAGGTCCGCCGGCTTCCATCGGGTTAAGTCTCAGCTCAAAGTGTCCGTCAACAACCTTAGTCCTTCTTACCTGCCCTGCTATGGATACCTCTATATACTCCGTATCCTGTGCTTCACCCCATATACATACATGCGCTCTCCTCTGAAGCACCATATTGTCGGTGAATATTGCAGGGAGTTTCATCCTACTAACCTCATTATTTTTCATGCCAATCCTCTTTTCTTATCTTAGCAGCTATTTTTTGATAATTATTTTATATTTTATCACATCTTCCGCACTGGCAAAACCTTATGAATTATATTTTATTACCTCAAAAAACAGAGATTTTCGTATGATTACTTGTAATAGCTTAGAATATTTGTATAAAAAATAAAAACCGGAGACTCATCATCTCCGGTTCTGATTAGTAGCGAGAAAGGGATTTGAACCCCTGACACCATGGGTATGAACCATGTGCTCTAGCCAACTGAGCTATCTCGCCATATTATGTAATTGTGTTCGTATGCAACGATTTTAAGTAACCGCACATCCAACTTGCTATAATAAAATAACACCTTATTGAGCAAATGTCAAGAATTTTTTATATTTTTTCAATTATTTATATTATATATTCAATTTAAGTGTCAGAATCTCTTAAAATATTCTTATATCCGGCACACAAAAACCGGAGACTCATCATCCCCGGTTCCATCTAGTAGCGAGAAAGGGATTTGAACCCCTGACACCATGGGTATGAACCATGTGCTCTAGCCAACTGAGCTATCTCGCCATATTA
>JBNMLM010000016.1:0-27106 GCA_050874845.1 Eubacteriales bacterium
ACATCAACAAGATTGTATACTATTCTATTCTCAAGTCCCATTACCAAATCAAGGTTACGAAGGCCTATATCTGTATCAATTAATACAACTTTCTTATTAAGCTTTGCAAGACCTGTACCTACATTAGCAGATGTAGTTGTCTTGCCAACGCCACCCTTACCACTGGTGACAACGATAACTTCACTCATACATTTCTCCATTCTGCCGCATAGCGGCTCTTTTTTTCTCTCCCTATCAGAAGAAACCATAATGTTATTATGATTGTTTTTTCTAATAATTGCAATATTTTTTTGAAAATATTTATAATCTTCTATCTGAAAGAACGTTTTTGTCCAGTTTTTCAATATAAATATTATTATCATCCACAAAAGCAATCTTAGGGTCTACTGTCTTGCTCGGTTTAAGCTGCACGGCATCGCTGCTTCTTGCAATGACATCCCCTATCCTTATCTGCATAGGTGCCATCTCAAGCGCAACCACAAATGAATCCTGATTTCCGTTAGCTCCTGCAAAAACCAGCCCTTTAAGGCATCCTAACACTACAACATTGCCTTTAGATATAACCCTTGCGCCAGGATTGACATCGCCAAGAATGATTATGCTGCTCTCCGACTCTAAGACCTGTCCGCTTCTTAAGGTTCCCTTATAGAACTGTCCTGTATGTGTTGACAATTCCTCAAGTTTTTCCTCAACGGCTTTCTTATAATAGTCATCCCTTAGCTTATCATTATCCACCACACAGATTATGTTCAGTTCTGAGTTCTCGGCAATGATATCGAGAATCTCTTTTTCCTCATCCTGTGTCAGCTTACGTCCTTCAAAAGTGACTGCCATATTGGCCTTATCAAAGAACTTGGAGGCTGAACGAAACTTTTCTGCCAAAGACACCTTCAACTCTGCAAAAGGAATATTCTCATCCATCACTACCACGATACCGTGTTTGTTTCCTTTAATTATAACTGAATTATCCATAATATCTTTATAACCCGCCTTTCAGGATATTTACTCTACTATTGTTAAAGCTCCATTCACATCCGCATAGACATGTGAAGGAATATATGAATCATAATAAGAAGATAATGTATAAAAGGACATTATACCGGCATTGACAGCCGCATAACCGTTAGGAATCATAACCGCTACCGCTACATCAGCATTATTGTATGGTGCCCAGGTTATATAGTTGGCATGTGAACCCCTGTTTTTATTTTCCTCGGCAGTACCTGATTTACCTCCTACCGCCACAGGAAGATATTTGTCAAACAGCTGTGTACCGACCGCACTTCCCAAAATAACGTTACGTCCACCCTCATACACGGAATCCCATACTACACTGTCAAGCTCAACCTCATTCGCAACAACCGGTTCGAACAATTCTATAACATCTCCATTGCTGTCAACCACTTTGCTTATTACGCTTGAGTTGTAAACCGTTCCTCCATTTCCAATAGTAGAAGTATATCTGGCAAGATTGAGCGCAGTATACGCATGATTTCCCTGTCCGATGGTAGAAGCAATGACGGATACATTGGAAGGATTAGGTGTTGCTTCGGGGATCTGTATTCCCGTCTTGGTAGCAATTCCAAGTTCCTCTGCATACTTTTTTAATACCGCAAGTCCCTTCTCCGCATTGAGGCTGCCATCCGGTTCAGAGGCAAGCCTGTAACCAACCTCACAGAAGAAATAGTTACACGAAACTCCTATCGCCTGCTTAACATTGATTGCTCCATGGTTATTCGGATAATACCAACATTTCAGATTAGGTTTTACCTTGTCAAATATACCTGTATCCGTTATCGTCTCATTCGGTGTTATTACACCTTCCATAAGTCCGGCAATAGCCGTTGCAATCTTAAATGTAGATCCCGGTGCAATTCTCGTCTGCGTCGCTCTGTTTACAAGAGGCGTGGACTTATCGGCAAGAAGTGAGGCATAATAGTTCGAATCGATTGAACCCGAGAAATTATTGATATCATAGCTCGGGTAAGTAACCATTGCGATTATGCTTCCTGTCTGTGAATTTTCCAGAACCACCGCACCCGAGCAGGGATCAAGAGCCAGCATAGCAGGTGTAATGTTCAACTCATTAATCTGATTTATAATATAATCATAAGGGGACAAGCCATTCGCCACGGCATCATAATCATCCATAGTATAAGGAACACAATTCTGCTCCATCAAAAGGAGGCAAGTTTCTCTGCCTGTAATCTGTCCACCCTGTACCAGGTACTTTATTACAAGCTTGTCAAACGCATCGTTATTCCGTAGTTCCTCCATAGCGTAGTCAAGCATGGCATCAAGTACATCATCCATCGTAGGATATTCGTCCTCTACATCCAGATTATATATATTGACCCAGTCATTTGCAATAGCATTATATAAATAATCGGTAAGACTTATTTCTCCGTTCGTCCATGCAACCGACAACTCATCCGTAGAGCTTATGGCATCACTGTTTAATATGCCTCCGTTTAAAAGTATGGAACGCACATTCTTTATATACTCCTGCATTTCCTCGGAAAGGGATGAAAATACCGTTTTAGTATTATGAAGTTCATCATCAATCGCACTTACAATCTGTTCTCTTCTCTCACTAAAAACAGAATATATGGATGCCGCTGCACCTGCCTCATGATTTTCTTTCAACATATCTATTGAAATTGTATTATTATCGAACAGAGCAAAATATACATCTTTTATCGGGATAACTACAACATCACCTTCCTCGGAGCCAACACGGTCTGAGTCTGAATTCACAATTCTCGTTATAAGAATTTCCGCAAGTCTTCTTTCGAGCAAATCATAAATTTTCTGTGTAAGCTTAACATCTATTGTAAGGTATATATCCGAACCTGTAACAGGTTCTTTTTCGTCAATAATCTGCAAAACTCGACCATAACTGTCAACAAGTACGGTCTGGCTGCCCTTAGTACCGTTTAAAACCTGTTCATAACTCTTCTCAACACCGGACTTACCTACAACATCACTTGCCTGATATGATGGATCGTCCTTCTGAAGCTCAGCCAATTCATCAGCCGATACCTTACCGGTATATCCTATAAGATGCGCAATATATTTTCCATAATTATAACATCTCACATATTCATCTTTCACAGTGACACCTATAAGTCTGTCGGAATTTTCAAGAATGGCTGCCATTGTCTCCTCAGAGACATTTGTCGCTACTGTGAATGATATATATCGCTGGTAAGCATGCGCCGCAAGATTCGAGCGAACATATATAATCTCAAGTACCTCTTCATTGCTGTACTCATCACTGATATTATAGTAGCTCTTGCTCTTTAATACATCAATAACATCGGCAGCAGTTGCATTTCTTTCCTCATCTGTGAGCTGACTTATGTATTTATGTCCATATATATCCCTTAAATATCTTAAAAGATTGTTTCCTGATTTCGTGAATTCGAATTTTCCATATTTGTTCAATCTTATCGGATAATCTATTGTGTAACTGTCTCCATTCTCCTGTATTATGTCATACATCTCCACAATAATCTGATTAAGCTGTGTATTTTTTATTGCTGTGGAGCTGTCCTCAATAATAACCGAATATGCAAGCTTATTGTACGCAAGCAATTCTCCATTAACATCATATATATTTCCTCTGGTGCTGTTAAGAACAAGTGTCTTTTCGGATTTTTGAGCATAATTGACCTTATATTCATCCCCATGTACAATCTGAAGACTAAATAGCTTATATATAAGAATTCCGAAAAGAACAACAGAAAATATAATCAACGGCAGTAATCTCGAGCGCAGAATATTTTTCACATAGTCCCATATTATTTTCAAATCCTCTTTAAACACTGGTTACAGTCCTCCTCTTTTTCGACTGTTCTACCTTTCTGGCTATAAAATAGATAAAAACATAAGCCAGAAGTGTTATCAATACGGTATATATAACCTCCGGTATAATAATTCGTCCAAGGTAATATGATAACCGGAGCTTATTCTGAAGTAAAAAATAGAAAACATAATACAAAAATTCATATACAAACGTACTGATGGCAACAAGTCCCATAGGAAGCATAAGCTCTTCCTTTACATAATCCTTGTAAAAGAAGCCATTCAATGCACCCGCATACATATAGACCAATGCAGTAAAGCCGACTCTTCCGCCTGCCATCAGGTCAAGTAAAAGTCCCGCAAAAAATCCTTCAAGAAGTCCCATTCTGCTTCCCATCGTAAATCCCGTAATGCATGTGAGCATCAAAAGAAGGTTAGGTCTTATTCCCGCAATCTCTAAATATGTAAAGGCGCTGACCTGTAAAACGTATGTAATTAAGATAGATAAAACACAATATAATACTTTTTTCATACCAATCCTCACTGCGCAGATATCATAGTTTTTCTGTGCATAAGCTTAAAAACATGCTCTCTTGAAAAAAACTACTTTTTCTTGAGCTGCATAATCACAAGCACCTCTGTCAATCTCTCAAAGTCGACTGCCGGAACCAGATATCCGGACTGGGTAAGACTATTAGCATCCTCAGAAATATTTTTTACATAGCCTATGAGTATTCCCTGAATATATTTATCACTGATGTTCGATGTAACAATCATATCACCATCAGAAACGTCCACATCCTTCTGCATGTATTCAAGGTGTATATAACCACTGTCCATCAGCTCTAAGTCACCTCTTATGTTACAGGTATCTGATGAAGTTACAAGCATACCTGTAACATTGCTGTTTCCATCAATGATGCTTCTCACAGTTGCCGTATTATCCGTAACATCCGTTACAATACCCACAAGACCATTGCCACATATAACATTCATGTCAACAAGTATGCCATCCTTGCTTCCCTTGTCTATTGTAAATGTTGAAAACCAGTTTCCTGAACTTTTTCCGATGACACGGGCAGCAACCTTTTCATATCCCGGAATCTTATTATCCAGTGCATACAACTCGCGAAGATTATTTAATTCTATCTGATCCTGTACAAGAACAAGATTCTTTTCCTTTACATTGTCAAGCTCCGCTTTAAGCTCCTCATTCTGTTGTCTCAGTTCATCAATCGTTGCAAAGTAATCTGCCCTGTCTGTAAGCCACAGTCCCATTCCATTGATGCCCTTCTGCAACGGTGTAATCACATAAGAAAGCACATTCTGTACAGGCGCAGTAAGCTTGTCGGTAAAAAAAGATACAGCAATCAAAGCAAAACACACTATTGTAAGTGCTGAAAGAATAAATTTCTGTGACACATGTAACTGCGGTTTCTTATCCATAACACTCTCCCATTACGCTTTAATCATATACCTTTTCTTTTGGAATCATGGCAATCTCTGCAAATGCCGGGTCCTCAATAATAGTTTTTATGCCTCTTACCACACTTTCTCCCGGATTGTCCGAAATAACAACATGCAGATCAGTCTCATTATTGATAAGGTCTGCCAGATGCCTTATTCCTGAAGAGCCACCTGTAAGATGGATTCCCGTATCAATTATATCTGAGGCAAGCTCTGGCGGGGTTCTCTCCAATATCATCTTTATTGAGTCAACTATGGAATGTATAAAGTCAATCAGACATTCATATACAGCTGTAGATGAAATCTCCTGTGCCATAGGAAGACCCGTAACAAGGTCTCTTCCATATACACTTACAAACTGCTCCTCCATAGGAATAGCACTGCCGAGCTTTATCTTGATATATTCCGCTGTCTTTGCACCGATAACAAGATTATATCTTTTGCGGACTGCGCTTATAATCTGTTCGTCCAGCTTATTTCCACCGAACTTAACAGCACGGCTGATGACAATACCCCCAAGGCTCATAACGGAAATCTCCGTTGTATCAGCTCCGATATTAACCACCATAACACCCTTGGCACTATTGACATCAACGCCTGAACCTACGGCATCCGCAACAGGCTTATTGATAATCATAATCTTTCTCGCCTTTATCTTAGAGTCCCTTATAAGCTCTAAAAACGCTCTCTTTTCCACTTCGGTAATCTCAGTAGGTATGGCAATATAATAATCTGCCGGCATTATCTTGCCGCCCTTGCTCATCTTCTTTATAAACTCTGTGACAAGCACCTGCATATTGGCAAAATCAGCAATCACACCGTATTTTACCGGAAAAGTAACCTGTATCGAACCCGGAGCCTTCTCATGCATTTCATACGCCTCATCTCCGACTGCAAAAACATCTTTTTTGTGTGCTATGGCGATAATGTTCTTTTCGTTTAAAATCTCATCCCTGTCACTGCAATAAATCTTAATATTGCTTGTACCTATATCAAGGCCAAAAATACTCCTAGCCATATATATTCCTCCATTTCCTGCGACGGAGCACACTATTGTATCAATCCGTCATCTTTCATACTGATATATGTATTATCACCAATAATTATGTGGTCAATCAGTGAAATGCCAATTAAATTGGCAGCATTGAATATTTTATTCGTCGCCACAACATCCTCACGGCTTGGAGCCGGGTCCCCCGTCGGATGATTATGAACAAGAATAAAGCCTGTGCTGTCACGCAGCAGAGCCTCGCGGCAAATCTCCCGCGGCGGCATGAAAGTACTGTTGACGGTTCCTATACTCATTACCTTCTCATGGATAAGCATACATTTGGTGTCTAACAGGAGAATTCTTAACTGCTCCTGATCTAAATGTCTCATGTCCTCCATAAGATACTCGACCACCGCCGCCGCTGAATTCAGACACGGTCTGCGTGCGCGTCTCTGGCTTGCCATCCGCCTCGAAAGCTCACATATAGACTTAAGCTGTACTGCCTTTACCCTGCCTATTCCCGGAATCTGTGCAAGCTCCTTGACTGAGAGCCTCTGCAAGCCTATAATCCCCTGCCCCTTTGTCTCTCTCACAAGAGCTGAGGCAGCTTCCATGCAGCTATGTCTCTTTGTGCCGCTTCTTATTATAATTGCAAGAAGTTCTTCATCGCTCAGACTTTCGAAGCCGTAAGCTTCACTCTTTTCATAGGGCATCATCATGCTGCCGTCTTCATTAAATTCCTGATTATTTTCCATCCCAGCCTCCATTCCGGCTGAAAAGGTATCCCCATTAAAATTTAACACAAATCGGAGACTTTTACAATTCCTTTATCAACAAGCTGCTGAAGACTCTTAAGAATACCGAAGCGCGCATGGTTCCATGTAAGACCACCCTGAAAAAATGCTGTGTACGGCTCACGTAACGGTCCATCGGCGCTAAGCTCGATAGAGGCACCGGAAATAAATGCTCCTGCCGCCATGATAACCTGTGAATCATATCCCGGCATATCCCAAGGCTCCGGTACCGCAAAGCTGTCAACAGGAGCCGCCGCCTGAATACCCTCGCAGAACGCGATAAGCCCTTCGGCGCTTCCCATCTCAACCGCCTGTATTATATCGTATCTCTCCTCTTTTCCGTCCGGGATAACCCTGTATCCAAGATTCTCATAGAGGTTAGCCGCATAGATAGCTCCCTTGAGCGCCCCGGCTGTGACTGTAGGTGCAAGGAAAAATCCCTGATAAAACGCATGGTTCACTCCAAGTGTAGCACCAAGCTCCTTGCCAAGTCCCGGAGCGGTGAGACGATATGCCGCCTGATTTACATACTCCTCTTTGCCGGCAATATAGCCTCCAATCGGTGCAAGACCGCCACCCGGATTCTTTATGAGTGAGCCGACAACCATATCCGCTCCCACATCCGAAGGCTCAATCGTCTCAACGAACTCTCCGTAGCAGTTATCCACCATGCATATAACCTCAGGCTTTATCCCCTTTATGAAGCTTATAAGCTCTCCGATTCTCTCAACCGAAAGTGTAGGTCTGCTGTCATAGCCCTTAGAGCGCTGTATTGTGACAAGCTTTGTCTTTTCATTTATCGCATTCCTTATACCGTCAAAATCAAAGCTTCCGTCCGGCAGAAGGTCAACCTGTCTGTAGCTTATGCCGTACTCCGCAAGTGAACCCGGACATTCCCTCATCCCGATTATTCCCTGAAGAGTGTCATACGGCTTGCCTACAGGCGATAAAAGCTCATCCCCCGGTCTTAAATTGCCCGCAAGGGCGATTGTGAGCGCATGTGTTCCACAGGTAATCTGCGGTCTTACAAGAGCCGTCTCTGTATGAAATACATCCGCATACACCTGCTCAAGCGTATCTCTTCCCATATCTGTATAACCATAGCCGGTGCTTGAGCCTAAATGTGCCTCGCTCACATGGTTTTTCTGCATTGCATTCAGAACCTTGAGCTGATTGTATTCAGCTATCCTGTCTATCTTCTCAAAGCGCTCGGCAAGCTTCTTCTCCGCGCGCATTCCGTAATCTAATACCTCACTGCATATCCCCATCTCGCGGTACATGCTGTAAATTTCATCTGTAATACTCATCTTTACTCCATTCTTGGGACACCGGGACCAGACCCCTGTCCCAGTTCCGGGACAGGGGTCTGGTCCCGGTGTCCCAACTTATATAATATTTTTCTTTCTTAACGCCTCAAGCATATATTCAAACGCCGCCTCACGGCTGCCCAGTTTATCCAGCTCGACAAAGTTAACATCCTTCTCGCGTCTGAACCAGGTTAGCTGGCGCTTGGCAAAATGCCTTGTGTCACGCTTAAGAATATATACAGCCTCATCAAGGCTTATCTCTCCTGCAAGGTACGCGGCAATCTCCTTGTAGCCAAGTCCCTGCATTGCGACGCTCTCCCTGTCAACGCCCTCGTCAAGCAGAGCCTGCACCTCAGCTATCAGTCCTGCCTCAACCATCTTGTCTATGCGCTTGTCGATACGCTCATAGAGAACCGCCCTGTCATCGCTCAGAACAAAATACTCAAAATTGTACGGCGATGTGCGCTCCCTCTGTTCCGTGTTGTGCTCCGACATCTTATGCCCTGTCTGCCTGTAGAATTCTATAGCGCGGATGACCTTCTTTACATTGTTCTCATGTACCTCCGCCGCGTATTCCGGGTCGACCTTGGCAAGCATATCGTGTAGGAAACCTGCGCCGTGTTCCTCGTACAGCTTATTTAGCTCATCCCTTATTCCGTCATTCTCATCGCTCTTTGCAAACTCAATATCGTACAGAAGCGTCTGTATATAAAAGCCTGTACCACCGACAATAATCGGTATATTACCCCTTCCCCATATCTCATTTGCCGCCTGTAGTGCATATTCCTTGAACAAAAATGCATTGAAGCTTTCCGTAGGCTCCAATATATCAATAAGATGATGCTTGACGCCATCCATCTCCTCAGGTCTTATCTTCGCGGTTCCTATATCCATTCTTCTGTATACCTGCATTGAATCGGCACTTATTATCTCTCCGCCGACTGACTTAGCAAGCCTTATGGATAAATCCGTCTTACCCACGGCAGTCGGTCCGGTGAGAACTATCAGCTTTTTTTTCATATAAACTCCATTCCCAAGACTTAGACTATTCTCTTAAATTTCTTTTCAAGCTCATACTTGGACATTGATATCATGGTAGGTCTTCCATGAGGGCAGTTATACGGATTGTCAAGGGTCATAAGCTCCGTCACAAGCTCCCTCACCTCGGCAGGCTGCAATCTGTTGTTTCCCTTCACGGCAGCCTTGCATGCCATGGTCGCTATGCGCGACTTTATCGTCTCATTGGAAACCCTGCCTGGATTCTCCATAAGGTCATCTATTATCTCCATGATCATGTCCTTGCCCGATGCACCGTACAGCTCCACCGGAACCGCGCGGATGGCATACTCATTGCCGCCGAAGCTCTCTATCTCAAAGCCCATATTGGAAATTATATCCATATTGTCCTTTAGCACCTGTCCTGCCGCCAGAGTGAGAGTGATTATCTGCGGCGGCATAAGCTGCTGTGAAGCCGGCGTCCCTTCTGATACCCTCTTCATAAAGCGTTCATAGAGAACCTTCTCATGTGCCGCATGCTGATCCATTATGAACAGCTTCTGGTCAAACTCGATAAGCCAGTAGGTATCAAACAACTGTCCTATTATCTTATGGTCTGCAAGATTCTTCTCATCAAGAAGCTTCCTGTCCTCGCTGAAAAGACTCAACTGCTCAGGAACAGCCATGGGAACCGGTTCTATATGTTCTGTTCTGTTTTCTTTCTCAGGCTCCTGCTCTGACCCGGTGTTCTCTGTAAGCTTCTGTGCAGCGCTGTCCTTTCCTGACATGTCCACTGCCGCTGTGTTTGTTTCCGTGTTTTTTATTTCTTCTGCTTTTGTTTCTTCTGTCTTTGTTTCCCCTGTTTTTACTTCCCCGGCTTTTGTTCCTGTCCCGGCTTCCGCTGTGCCAAATGCCGCTGTGCCGACTTTTATTTCATTCAGCCTGTATTGCTGATTTTCTTCCTGATTCCTGTTAAACGGCTTATACTCCGTCCTGTGTTCATTTAATATTGCTCCGCTCGCAGGAACACTGTACTGCTTCTTTTCGGCAACAGCCATTCTGTTAAGCTCAAAAGGCTCCGGAAGCTTGTTCTCCCTGACCTTCTGCGAAATAGCACCCGATGTATTTCCGGCAATATTTCCCGGTGTCACCTCTGCGGCTTTCTTTTTGCTGTCCGAATCGAAGTTCACCTGCGGAATGACATCCCTCTGCATGATAGCCTCATGCACAGCCTTATATAACTCCTTGTATACTCTCTCTCCCTCCGAAAAACGCAGTTCCATCTTCGTTGGGTGCACATTGATGTCTATTGTGTCCGGGTCGATATGAAAATGCAGTGATGTAAACGGATATTTCTTAGGCATGGAATAGCCCGCGTAGGCGTCCTCGATAGCCTTTGAAATGATACTGCTCTTAATGTAACGTCCGTTTATATAATAATTCTCCAGAGCACGGTTGCCCCTGTTCATCGCCGGCTTTCCTATAAATCCATCCACCTTAAACAGCTCACACTCATACCTAAGCGGTATCAAGCCAGCCGTAATCTCCCTGCCGTACACTCCGTATATAACGTCCTTGAGTGTACCGTTTCCGGATGTATAGAGCTTATTCTGTCCTCCGCTTATGAATCTGAAGGAAATCTCCGGGTGGGACAGGGCAAGCTTTTCGACAAGGTCACTTATGTAGTTTCCCTCCGTTATGCCTGTCTTTAGAAATTTTCTTCTAGCCGGTGTATTGTAGAAAAGATTTCTCACCAGAAATGTGGTTCCGTTAGGCGCACCTATCTCCTCAATGCTCTTTTCCTTTCCGCCGTCTATAAGGTATCTGCTTCCGGTGAGGCTCTCCGCCGTCTTGGTTATAAGCTCAACCTGTGCCACAGCCGCAATGCTCGACAGCGCCTCACCCCTGAAACCAAGTGAGGATATGGTTAGCAAATCCTCCACCGACTTAATCTTGCTGGTCGAATGGCGCAGAAAAGCCAGTTGTATCTGATCCTTCGGAATACCGCTTCCGTTGTCGGTTATCCTGATAAACGAACAGCCGCCGTCCTTTATCTCTATGGTCACGGCTGAGGCTCCCGCATCAATGGCATTCTCAACAAGCTCTTTAACTACCGATGAAGGTCTCTCAATAACCTCACCTGCCGCTATTTTATTGATTGTACTCTGGTCTAATACCTTTATCTGCGCCATATTGTCCCTCTCTTAACATTACTGCAAAATGTTTCAAAGCTATTTTAAGCTTGCTGTCTATAATTCAATTACATATCCGAACAGATTAAAAGCTCCAACGATTCTTGACCTTATTCTGAAGCTTATACAATGTGTTAAGCGCCTCAATCGGAGTGAGATTTCCAAGGTCGATATTTTTCAGCTCCTCGATAATGTCGTCATCCTTCACCGCATCAAAAAGAGTCATCTGCTCAAGGTCGACATCATCAGGCTTCTGCATTTTTTTCTTTGATTTGGTGTTTGAAGCGCCAAGCTTTGCTATCTCCTTGGCCTTCGCGGATATATCGGCATCCACAAGGTCTGCTAAGATTTCCTTTGCCCGGTTGATAACGCTGTCCGGCACTCCGGCAAGCTTCGCCACCTGTATTCCGTAGCTCTTGTCCGCCCCTCCGGCGACAATTTTTCGAAGGAACACAATGTCATCACCCTGTTCCTTGACAGCTATGCAATAGTTGTTGACGGAATCTATCGTCCCCTCAAGCTCCGTGAGCTCATGGTAATGTGTCGCAAACAAGGTCTTAGCACCAAGAAGCTTAGGATTGCTTATATGCTCCACAACAGACCATGCAATGCTCAGACCGTCAAAGGTGCTTGTTCCTCGTCCTATCTCGTCAAGCACAAGCAGGCTGTTAGCTGTGGCATTTCTTAAGATATTGGCAACCTCATTCATCTCGACCATGAATGTACTCTGTCCGCTCGCAAGGTCATCTGAGGCACCCACACGCGTAAATATTCTGTCTACAAGCCCTATATCCGCCGATTTTGCCGGAACAAAGGAACCTATCTGCGCCATGAGCACAATGAGTGCCGCCTGTCTCATATATGTTGACTTACCAGCCATATTCGGGCCGGTTATGATTGATACTCTCTTCTTGTTATTGTCAAGATATGTGTCATTCGGTATGAACATATTGTTGGGAATCATTTTCTCGACAACCGGATGCCTTCCGTCCTTTATGTCGATAACTCCCTTATTGTTAATCTTCGGGCAGACATAATTGTTCTGGTCTGCCACGGTTGCAAGTGAGGTAAACACGTCAAGCTGCGCGATTGCGCCTGCTGTCCTCTGAATCCTCACAACCTCCGCGGAGATTTTTTCCCTCACATCGGCAAACACATCGTATTCAAGTGAGAACAGCTTGTCCTCCGCATTCAATATGATATCCTCCAACTCTTTGAGCTTAGGTGTCGAATATCTCTCCGCATTGGTGAGGGTCTGCTTTCTCACATAGTCCTCCGGCACATCGCCCTTGAAGGAATTTAAAACCTCTATATAGTATCCAAAAACCTTATTGTACTTGATTCTGAGGTTCTTGATACCTGTCCTTTCCCTCTCATCGGATTCAAGCTGTGCAAGCCAGCTCTTTCCCTCTGTTTTGGCGGTTCTTAATCGGTCAATCTCCTCATTGAAGCCTTCCTTTATAAGACCGCCGTCCTTTATCGCGATAGGTGGTTCATCAACTATCGCTTTTTCGATGAGAGTGCACACATCCTCAAGCTCATCAATCTCATCATGCAGTTCGTGCAGAAGTTCAACATTGCACTCTCTTATAAGATACTTGATATGTGGAAGCATTGACAGTGAGCTCTTAAGCGCAATCAGGTCTCTCGGACCTGCTGACTTGGTGCTTATTCTTCCGATGAGACGCTCAAGGTCATAGACCGGATTTAAGTACTCCCTCAGCTCTTCCCTTGTGATGACCTCATCCTTTAAGTAAGCCACTGCCTGCTGGCGTGCAACAATGTCCTCACTCACGACAAGAGGCTGCTCAAGCATCTGTCTAAGCCTTCTGGCTCCCATGGCGGTCTTAGTCTTGTCAAGCACCCACAAGAGTGAACCCTTTTTCTGTTTTTCCCTAAGTGTCTCCGTAAGCTCAAGATTGCGCCTCGTTGAGCTGTCGACAATCATATATTTACCCACAGCATACGGCGTGATATGCGTGAGGTGCGGAAGAGAGCTCTTCTGCGTCTCGTACAGATATTGTAAAAGCGCTCCGGCGGCAACTGAGCCAATCGAATAGTCGGCAAGTCCCAGCCCTGTCATGTCCGCCACCTTGAAATGCTCAAGCAGCAGCCTTTTTGACAGCTCATCGTCGAAATAGTACGGCTCCAACGATGACACCGTGATATTGAGCCTGTCCTTAATGCCATCAAGGGATATTCCGCTCATCATAAATGCTTCGTTGCATATTATCTCAGACGGCGAAAACTTATTTATCTCATCAAATAACTCGCGCGCCGAACGAACCTCCGTGACAAGATACTCACCTGTCGTGATATCCGAAACTGAGATTCCAAGCATATTGCTCATATACACAACACACATTATGTAGTTATTTTTTCCCTCATCAAGCGCGGAAGGGTTAAAATTCGTACCCGGCGTTACGATACGGATAACCTCTCTCTTTACAAGCCCCTTTGCAAGCTTCGGATCCTCAACCTGCTCGCAGATTGCCACCTTATGTCCGTTAGATACAAGTCTATTTATATAATTTTCCGCTGCATGGTACGGAATGCCGCACATCGGAGCGCGCTCCTCCTGACCACAGTCCTTGCCCGTAAGCGTAAGTTCAAGCTCTTTTGACACCATAAGGGCATCATCAAAGAACATCTCATAAAAATCTCCTAATCTGTAAAAAAGTACACAGTCCTTATACTGCTCCTTGGTCTCTAAGTACTTCTGCATCATAGGTGAATATGTCGGCATTTTTTCTCCAATCCGTAAAAAGCTGAACGCTTCTTACATTTTTCCTGTTTCTGTTTATTTTAAATATTTACTTCGTCAATTTACGTTTATTTATTTCATCTGTTTACAGCATTGTTCCCATATAGTAGAAGCCCTTGGACTCGTCAAGGTGTACCTTTACGATCTGTCCGATAAGCGATTCGTCACCCGGAAAATGCACAAGCATATTGTTGCCCATTCTTCCTGTTAAGAGTGTGCTGTCATGGTCATTCACACCCTCGACAAGCACGTCCATATCCTTGCCCTCAAATCTGTAGGAAAGCTTGTGGGAAATCTCATTGACCGTCGCAAGAAGTCTGTCGAATCTGTCCTTTACAACAGCCTCGTCAATCTGGTCATCCATGGAGGCAGCAGGCGTGCCGGTTCTCTTAGAATATATGAAGGTATACGCGCTGTCATAGCCGGACCTGCGAACCACATCAAGAGTCTCAAGGAAATCCTCCTCCGTCTCCCCCGGGAATCCCACAATTATATCTGTTGTGATGGAGATATCCGGCATAGCTGTCTTAAGCTTGTCCACAAGCGACAGATAACGCTCCTTCGTATAGTGGCGGTTCATCACCTTCAAAATCCTGTCACTTCCCGACTGTAACGGCAGGTGAAAATGTCTGCAAATCTTGGTAGAATGTGCCATAACATCTATGAGCTCATCCGACAGATCCTTCGGGTGTGAAGTCATAAAGCGGATGCGCTCTAAGCCGTCGATACCTTCAACCATCTTTAAGAGCTCGGCAAATGACACCGGATTCTCAAGGTTCTTTCCGTATGAGTTGACATTCTGTCCAAGAAGCATGACCTCCTTCACTCCGTCCGCCACAAGCTTCTCTATCTCACATATAATGTCCTTCGGCTCCCTGCTCTTTTCCCTTCCTCTCACATAAGGAACTATACAATAGCTGCAGAAATTGTTGCAGCCGAACATGATATTTACGCCCGACTTAAAGGAATACTTTCTGTCAACCGGAAGCTCCTCAACAATCTGTGAGCTGTCCTTTAACACCTCGACAACCATCTTGCCGCTCTCAATACGGTTGTAGATGAGCTCCGCAAGCCTGTAAAGGTTATGTGTTCCGAATATAATATCTATAAATCGGTATGACTCCCTGAGTTTTTCGACAACCTGCGGTTCCTGCATCATGCAGCCACAGAGGGCTATCATCATATTCGGATTCTTTTTCTTATAATTTCCAAGCACTCCAAGATGTCCGTACACTTTATTATTCGCGTTCTCACGGACAGTACATGTGTTATATTTAACAAAATCGGCATTCTCCGATTCCGTCTCCACAAAGCCAATCTCCTTTAAAATACCCGAAAGCTTCTCTGAGTCGCGGGCATTCATTTGGCAGCCGAATGTGACGGTGCACATAGTTAATTCTCTTCCAAGCTTCTCCGACAATGCCTTAACATACTCACGGCACTTTCCAATGAAGTAGTACTGGCGCGCAACCTCATAGTTCGGCTCATTTTTCATCTTTTCCAATAATTCTGAATCTATCTCTGACATTCTTATCTCCTTTATATTTGCAATCATTTTAATATACACCTTATCCGTTAGGCTTGTCAAATACACTCTTTAAGATTATTTCATCGACCAATGTATTGTCAACTGATTTTTCTTGTCACTATTTCCATATCAAAACATCACAGAAAAATATCCCTACAACAGTAATCAATGCCTTTAAAGTCATCTGCTGCTATAGGGATACTCATAATACTTTTTTATCCTCTTATCTGCCCATCGCCATATATAATGTACTTCGTAGTAGTTAGCTCATTTATGCCCATAGGTCCTCTGGCGTGGAGCTTCTGTGTGCTTATTCCAATCTCCGCACCGAAGCCGAACTCATTTCCATCTGTAAACCTTGTGGACGCATTCACATATACACACGCGGCATCAATCTCATCCAGAAATCTCTGCGAATTTTCATAATTATTCGTAATTATGGATTCAGAGTGCCCTGTATTGTTGGCATTGATATGCTCTATCGCCTCATCAAGCGAATCCACGGTCTTGACGGAAATTATGTAGTCAAGATACTCTGTGGCATAGTCCTCCTCCGCAGCAGGAACTATATATGGGTCAATGCCCTGCGAATATTCATCGCCCCTTATCTCGACATTGTGCTCTCTTAACATTTCGACAAGCTTTGGAATAAAATTCCTTGCAATACTCTTATGTATGACAAGCGACTCACACGCATTGCACACTCCTACCCTCTGCGTTTTGGCATTCTCGATAATCCTGAGTGCCATGTCGAAATCAGCGCTCTCATCAACATAGACATGACAGTTGCCTGTTCCTGTCTCAATGACAGGTACGGTGGCGTTCTTTACAACGAACTGTATAAGCCCCTTGCCACCTCGCGGTATAATCACATCGACATACTCATTCATCGTGAGAAGCTCTTTTACGCACTCCCTATCAGTTGATTCGATAAGCTGCAGGGCATTCTCGTCTATACCATTCGTTTTAAGCGCTTCCCTTATAACATTCGCTATGGCTATGTTGGAATTGATTGCATCGCTTCCTCCCTTTAATATGACGGCATTTCCTGTCTTAAAGCACAGTCCGAAGGTATCTAAGGTAACATTCGGTCTTGATTCGTAAATGACAGCTATCACGCCGAAGGGAACACGCTTTTTTCCGATCAGCAGCCCATTCGGACGTTTCTTCATGGAGAGAACCTCCCCTACAGGGTCATCCAGGCCTGCCACCTGATTTACGCCATCAGCCATGCCGTCAATCCTCGCCTTTGTGAGCGTAAGCCTGTCTAACAGTCCGCTTTTCATGCCATCGGCTTTTCCCCGCTCCACATCCTTATGATTCTCCCCTAAGATATAGTCGGCATTGGCTCTTATGGCTTCGGCAACTGCAAGCAGCACTTCATTTTTTTTATTGGTTCCAAGCCTTCCAAGACTTCTTGACGCTGTGCGGGCATTCTTACCCATTGTGAGTATATCTGTCATCATATTAATCCCTATCTCCATTCCGCCTTACGGCTTTACAATTGGCAATACAAATCACAGTTAATTTACTTTCTGGATATTTTATTTTCCGGTTCAAACCTAGGCAGACTTAATCTGCGCACTTAATAGTCCAGTTTACGATATATGCTTTCTTCGGTGACAATCATATCCGGTCTGACATCCCCATCCTGTGCAGGTATGCTCTCAAAAAGCTGTGCCTCATACGCGAGCGCTGCCTTATATAGCTTGTTTTCCACGGACAGATACCTGTCATAAAAACCACCGCCATAGCCTATGCGGTTATAGCTCTTATCGAAAGCAAGCCCGGGCATACACATAAAGCCTGTTCTTGAATAGTCCGGCTCCTTGCCGTTGATATCAGGCTCATATATTCCCATGTAACCCGGATTAAGCTCTGATATGTCACTTATCTCATAAAATTCCATATCCTTGCCGGAAACCCTTGGGACAAACACACGCTTTTCAAGGCTTAAGCTGTAATCGATAAACATTATCGTGTCTATCTCATTATCCATGCTCACATAGGTATATATCCTGTCCGCTCGTTTGAACTCCGGAACAGTTATAAGCTGCTCAAAAATCTGCATGGATTTTTCAAACCTTTCCGTGCGTGTCATGTCCGCACGCAGCTGCTTCATCTGCTTTCTTATGAGATTTTTCTCATCCCTTTTCCCAAATATCTCATCCGCCATGTAAACATCCCCTTCTCATCTTGCCTGCGGCTGCTCCCATTTTTCCGCTTCAGCTATCAATGAAATTTAATATCCGAAATCACCTGTGAGAGAGTCATCATCATCAATCCAGTCCTTAGTGTCAATCACGCGGAAGTTCTCACTGTCATCGCGGATTATAACCGTAGATATACCAGCATTAAGAATCATTCTCTTGCACATGGAGCAGCAGTTGCCGTTCTCAACATAGCCGCCCTTCTCCATGTCAATACCAACAAGATATATTGTACTTCCAAGCATTGATTCCCTTGAGGCGCTTATTATCGCATTAGCCTCCGCATGTACGCTCCTGCACATCTCATAGCGCTCTCCTCGTGGAATTGCAAGCTTTTGTCTTATACAATAATTAAGATCCGAACAATTCTTCCGCCCTCTCGGTGCCCCTACATAGCCTGTCGAAATAATCTCATCATTCTTTACGATAACTGCGCCGTAATGCTTTCTAAGACAGGTTCCCCTCTGCGAGACAGCCTCCGCAATGTCCAGATAATAATTATTCTTATCTCTTCTGTCCATGCCTTCACTCCTTATGCTAATATTAATTTGTTCTGAAATTTAACATAACATTTCATTCCGGTTTGAAAAATTTATTTTATGCAAATCCGTAGATTAAATATTTTTGCAAATTATAACATATTCTTTCTAAAAAAACAGCTTTTTTGTGATATATAGTGCATATAATTCATATTCTGTCTGCAACGTACAAAAAAACTGTACTTCAAAATTTCATCACACATTTGACACTATCGCTTCGTATATCTTTATTCCGTCAACCGCCGCGGAGGTAATGCCGCCTGCATAGCCGGCTCCTTCACCACACGGATAAAGTCCTCTTATACCCAATGCCTGCAGCTTATCATCCCTGTTTATGCGCACGGGCGATGAGGTTCGCGACTCAACCCCGGCAAACATTGCATCCGGATTCGCATAGCCGGGTATCTGTCTGTCGAAGCTTGTCACGCCCTCTATAAGCGCGTCGCATAGTTCATCCGGGAGAAGCTCCCTCAGGTTAGCCGCTGTATACTCACCTTTAATGCAAGGCTTAACCGTATTACTGCTCAAAGCACTTTCCGTTGTAGCCCTATTTTCCCTGAAATCCCCGAAGCGCTGAACCGGAACCCTTCCGCCTCCAAGCTCATACGCCTTCTTCTCAAGCTTTCGCTGAAACTCGATTCCGGCAAGGACATCCTCCGAACCAAAATCTCTGTTATCGACCGTGACGATAAGTGCGGAATTGGCATTCTCGCTGTCACGCTTTGAATAGCTCATTCCATTGACCGCAAGCATGCCCTCCTCCGAAGAAGCATTCACAACATAGCCGCCCGGACACATACAGAAGGAATACACGCCGCGGCCATTAGAAGCCTTATGCGTTAGCTTGTAGCTCGCCGGCATATAATTCTTATATTTCCCATCGCCAAACTCATGTATATTTATAAGCTCCTGTCTATGTTCTATTCTAAGTCCCACAGCGAATGCCTTCTGCTCCATGGTGAGCTTGTCCTTAAGCATATAAAAAGTATCCCTTGCGCTGTGACCTATCGCCAGCACAAGACAATCGCACGGAATAAACTCTCTGTTTCCTGAGCTCTCAACCGTGATACCTTTGATTCTTCTATCTGCCCCATTCTCATCCGAAAGCTCACCTGATGTAAGCTTTTCAATGTCTATATCGACAAGCTTCGTGTTAAAGCGGACTTCCCCACCAAGGCACTCAATCTCTTTCCTGATGCTCTGCACAATATATACAAGGCGGTCCGTACCTATATGCGGCTTCGCTTCATAGGTTATGCTCTCATCTGCTCCATGCTCCACAAAGATTTCCAGAACCTTGCTGATACGCCCATACACTTCCTTGACCTGGGTGTTAAGCTTTCCGTCTGAGAAGGTTCCCGCACCTCCCTCGCCGAACTGTGCATTAGATTCCGGGTTGAGCCTGCTGCCATTCCAGAATGAATCAACCGACTTCATTCTATCCTCAACAGCCTCACCGCGCTCAACAACTACCGGTCTGTAGCCGGCGCGCGCAAGCATAAGCGCACAGAACATTCCGGCAGGGCCAAAACCCACTATCACCGGTCTGCTGCCCATCCTGTCTCTTGCCGGCTCCGGTTCCTTATATTTTACAGTTTTACTTAACATAATATTGTTATCGTTAACTTTTTTGATTATCTTTTCCTCTGCGCCGGAATCTAAAGCTTTCCTGTCCGCACCATATACAATGACATCCACCGAATACACGATAAAGATATCCGGCTTATGCCTTGAGTCAATCGATTTTTTTACTATTTTATATGAAAAATTATCTCCCTTAAGCCGTAGCGCCTTGGAAATCTTTCCCTTGAGCGCGGCGTCAAGCTGCTCTGCGCTTAACGAAACCTCCGGGGTAATTTTTAGCTGGTTAATTCGTATCACATGCCCTCCTAAATCTGCCACTATACCTAAAGATTACATACTGCATACAGTGGGATATTTTTCAATATGTTTGCCGAAATCGCCCTGATACTGCCTTACAATATCACGCTGAATCTCCCGCACAGCACGGTAATCCTTCTGTTGTCTGAATAAATATTTATCAGCGAAGCTGTCTATCAATGTATAATCATTTGAACCAAGAGCCTCAACAAGCCCATCTTCACCCATTGCGCTCAAAAATTCTCTAAAATTAAGCGGATATAAATCCAAAATTTCAACTTTACCCACCGGGTACGAAACCCCTTCGTGGATATGCAAGTCTCACAATAACATTTTTTCCGACCTACTTATGTTAATTCACAACACTTTTTCCGACCTAAATCTCATTCACCTTCACAAAAGGCTGAAAATCCTCCGTGTCCGAACCGATTTTTCCGCCGAACTTCGAAATCAATGTTTCCATAACCTTGCGGAGAATCCCATTATCGCTCAGATAATAGTCGACCGCGTACACCTTTTTCATCCCGATACCGGCAAGTGTCCCGAAGTCTTCCTCTCTCAGATTATCCCTCATGTCCTCGAACGTGATAGTCCCCTCGTCCGCTGTCACCTCAAGAAGGTTGAGCTCCGTCCATACCTCAAGCTGCTTTGCCTCTAAAAAGTCAAGTCCATCGTGGAGCTGCTTTGCACTTATCTCCTCCGGAAGCAGATATAGGAAGCTTCCCTCCTTCGGCTTAGCCGGCTTAGATGGCTTTGGCTTAGCAGCCGGCTTGGCACTCTTATCCTTCTTTGCGTATTTTTCGTATCCCTTTGAATGACTGTTTGTTGTTTGATTATTGTTTGTTTTCTTCATCTTATCCCTGCATGACAATAAGAAAACCGATTATCACACATTCCTCCATTTCTGCTTAATCTGCAAAGCTAACGTCCGCTACTCATCACGATTCTTTTACAAGCTTGCCCGTCATATGTTCAACACCAAGCTCAAGGCAGCACACCCTGCTGCCCGAACGGCTTATCTCCTGCTCTATGTACTCCTTATCGTCCGTAAATTTAAGACAAATGTTCGTACATATCTCAAGAATCTTATCCCTATCATCGACAACCTTCATTCTGCCGAACACAATAACGCTGTTAATGTTGAGCGCCCACTCTCCGGCTTTTCTGTAGCCCTCATCGTACACGCAAAAGGAAGCCTTATCGCACCTCTTAATAGCGTCTATCTTATGACCTTCCCCGGCTCCATGAAAGTACAGCTTATTGTCATTCTCGCTGTACCAGTAATCAATCGGAATGCCATAAGGATAACCGTCATCCCCCATGAGTGACAGAACGCCGCGCGGCTGCTCCTTCAATATCCTCACGCACTCCTCATGGCTTAATTCCTGCTTAAATCTTCTCATTTTTCTGAACATAATTTTAGTTCTCCGTTTCTATATTTTATTTGTCCGATATAACCCAATAACCTGTTTTTGGCGAACCACATCTTAATAAAACGCCCTGTTCCTTCAGCTTTTTTAGATTAACTTCAATATTTCTGCTTGCAACGCCGATTTCACCTGCCAGCTTTGAAGCCGAAAGCTTATTATTCTCGGTTAATAATTCTATTATCTTCCTTTGCGTATCATTCAAGGCATGTTTTCCATGCTCCTGATGTACTTCTCCGATGTTCTCCGATGATTCTCCGATGTTCTCCGATGATTCTTCAGTATTTCTTGATAATTCGTCATTTTTTCCTGTCACCAGCTTCACCGAATCCCCTCCGCGAAACAATTCAACCCGAAACATATTGTCAAATTCCTTTACCTTAGGCTGTGGCAGTCCATACTCTTCGGCAGCACTGAATATTCTCTTAATTCCACTGCCCCACGCCTCCACAAGCCCCATTTGACCGAATACATTGGCAATACCCTTGTTGCGGATTTTAGAATGACCGCTCATCACCTCCTCGTATGTCAGACCATTATATAAGCCTCCCGGGGAAGTCACCTCAAGTCGGTCATCATATATAGCTACCTGTATGCAGGATTCATCCAACAGATTCCTATGGCAGTGGGCATTGATAATCATTTCTCTTATAGCCTCCGGCGGGAGCTCATACCTTTCCCTGCGCACCAGACCATCAATTGTCGCGCCAAGTCTTATATTCCTCAGGACAAAATCAACCGCTTCTTCAATCTGGGAATAAATCGGACCTGTAAATTCCCTTTTATCTAAAAATACCGCTCTGTCCCTTCCTTTGAATACCGCGCATTGTGTTTTTGAAAACGGAAAATAATCTGATGTCAGCAAAGCGTAGGCATTCGTCGCCAGCAGCTGTCCCTCACTCTGCTTCAAAATCTTCCAGTTAGTTTCTTTTCCGGTTGACAAGCCATACTACCCAGTCTCCCAACAGCAAAGCCGCAAACACCGGCATACCCATAAACATTATAAGTGCACCCAAAAGCCCGGCAAACCATCCTGTATCCGTCCTTATATCGTATACAGCATATCCACCTGCCAGCACAGCCAACACTATATCCGCGATGGCAAACACCTTATACAGTGATACCTGTGAATTTATTTTCCGCGCGATACAGCATGCTACAAGGCATATCGATATAATGGAAACCACGATGGCTGCAATCGCAAGCACCATCTCAAGCCCCGGTGGATTGAATACCAGTCCGACGAACCACACTATCGCCGCCAGCACAACAGACAAGGCAGTTGCCTTTAAAAGTCCGGATATTTTGCTCTCTTTTGCCATATCATCCTCCTTGAGTTTAAAATTATATCGTCATTGGACAGCGTTGCATTATTCCACCTGTATTATAACTGAAAGATAGTCTTAAATCTATTATTTTTCAAAATTTTTCGGGCGCCATTTCATATTTGCACAATCACAGCCAGACTTATATGTAGTGTATGCCGCACAGCGCGCAAACACAAAAATGGGTACCCGGAATTCATTCCGGATACCCACTATCTTACTTAGCAGCTTCTTTAAGTGCAGCTTTAAAGGAAGCACAAGCTTTTAGTCCTCAATAGCTATATATTTATTGCCCTCAACCTTCTTGTTTTCCTTCTTAGGAATATCAAGTCTTAAAATACCATGCCTGAAGCTTGCCTTAATATCGTCCTGAGTTACCGCCTCTCCAACATAGAAGCTTCTCTCACACGAACCGGCGTAGCGCTCCTTTCTTATATATCTGCCCTCCTTGGTCTTTTCATCCTTATCAAGCCCCTTTGCGGCTCTGATTGTGATATAACCATTGTCAAGCTCTACTGTGACTTCATCCTTCTTGAAGCCCGGAAGATCCATTTCAAGCTCATAGCTGTCTTCCGTTTCCTTGATATCAGTATTCATCACATTCTTTGCTCTGTGACCGTACAGCTTCTTTTCTGCCTTATTAAGTTCTCTTCCTCCGAAGAAATCATCATCAAATAAATCATCAAACATATTGTTAGCTCCAAAAATACTAGGCATCAACATAAGTCATCATCCTTTCTACTATTAAAGCTCTGATGTCATTTAAGTTTCATTAATTCAACAGGTGGAAGATTTCTTATTTCTTTATCTCTTCCCTTGTTCTGAACATGTTATACACCCTTTGTTAGCACTTGTCAATAGCGAGTGCTAATGTTTAATAAATTATTTATGAGAATAATTTTTTGTTAATATTTTTAATGTTTCCATAACAATATATATGTCCGGAGAAGATTATATTCAGTAAATCCCAACAAAATCGCCTAGGACCTCATCGCCCCCGCAACACACCCACTGCTCCACGCCCACTGTAAATTATATCCTCCACAGCATCCGTCCACATCAAGCACCTCACCGCAAAAATACAAGCCATGACACAGCTTAGACTCCATGGTTGCAGTATCGACCTCATCAAGCCTCACGCCGCCACGACATACCTGTGCTGATGTGATTCCTTTTGAATTGATAACAGTCACCTTAAAGTGCTTGATAATCCGGACAAGCGATTCCGTCTGCCCGCCCGAAAGCTTTACAAACAGATTCATAAGCTTCTTATTTACAAGACCCGTGAGTATATCGGCAAGGCTTGGCGTATTGCCCTTCTTTATCATTTCGTAGCTTTTTCCCGCACCGGCCATATCAGCCTTGATTCTATCTATGTATGCAATAAGCTCTTTTTCGCCATATTCCGGCATGAAATCAAGCTCCGCCTGAACCCTGCTCTTTCCAGTATCAAGTACCGCCACCGCATAACGGCTCACCTGAAATACAGGTATTCCGGATATGCCGTTGTCGGTGAGTTGAAGCTCTCCGATATCGGAAGCCACGCACCTGCCATCTATCAAAAGCCGTATGCTTCCCTTGGCGCGCACACCTGAGATTTCCTTAAAAAAGCTCTCCTCACAGCCTAACGCTACAAGTGCCGGCAGAGGCTTTATGATATGATGTCCGAAGCTGCGTGCTATATCGTATCCAAGCACCGAGTTGGATTTATCGGCACCGTGCGTGTTCCCTGCCTGTTTTCCTGCCGTGCCGGTGCCCTGGTCACACACGCCCCCGGCAGCAGAGCCCGTCGCCACGATAAGCTTTCCGGCAGTACAGGATAATCTGTCGGTCATCGCCCCATCGCGTCCCGTGGCACAGGCAACATTCTTCACTCTATCGTTCTTATCACCTACGGCTTTTTTGCCGTCCTTTTTACCACCGTTCTTTTTCGCCTCCGCCCTGCAGTTCTCCGCCTCAATGTCCCTTATATTTCCCGAAATGACGAACTCATCGCCGTTCTTTTTGACAGAAGCTATCTCACAGCCGCATATAAGCTCCACACCGTACCTTACAAGGCACTGCCTGAGGCAGTCAAGCACTGATGCTGCCTGCTCGCTGTATGGGTATACATAGCCATCCCTGTCGCGTACTAGCATGCCTTCATCGCGGAAAAAATCAGTGACAGCCTTAGAATCGAAGCGATTTATCACACCCATGATATCCGTAACACTGCCACTGTCCGTGTGATAACAGCTATCATCAAGCTTATAGTTGGTAAGATTACACTTACCGTTTCCGGTTGCAAGAAGCTTCTTTCCGGGTCTTGCCAACACCTCAAGAAGCGCAACCCTTGTACGCCCGCCTTTTCCTTCGCCTCTGCCTTTTTTTGCCGCCTGTATTGCCGCCATCATGCCGGAAGCCCCGGCTCCAATCACAACAACATCATATTTCATGAAGTGTGGTCCTCCAAAAATTCGTATAATTCTTCCAAATCCTTAACCTGCATACCGACGTATATCTCGCGCTGCAGCTCAATAGGTAAATCCGTTACCTTTATATCCGTGTAATCATATATCGTGACAAAATCCTCATAGTACACCACAACCCGTCCATCAAGCGCATATAGAATAAAATTCTGCGTTGCACTGTAGGTAGGCGCATCATAGCTCTTCCTTACCACAATTCTGCCTGTTGAGAACTCGACAAGATTTATCGAACACAGCCCCCTGTCCACATCGTCCTTATCCGGTTTTTCCATGTACCTTTTTAAGTAATCGGTATATGCCTCCCTGTCAAGTCCAAGAATGTCTATCGAAGGAATGACTGTTGTCTGTGTTGATATATGATTATTTATATTGTACTCCTCTATTATCAGTTCGGTATCGCGTTTGATGACGCTCTCATCCGCCGCAGCCGCAGCGCGCATCTCATAATAATCGTTCGCCGGCTGTTCCACCCTGTTTTTCTTTGTCACCGCATAATAACCGATGCAATAACAGGTCACAAATAGTGTTGTAAGAGTAACAAAGCAGATAATATACAATTTCCGCATTCTGCACATCCTTTCTGCAAATTGCATTTATTGAATATTGTCTGCTTTTTTTAATTATTTTATTCTGTCACCTGTGAAAAAATATGGTATCGAGTCAAAGAATGGTATTGAAAGCTCGCCTTCATTCTTATCCTCCAAGTAAAGCATTCCATCCCTATCCATAAACTCACCGACGAACTGGCGGCATATCCCGCAAGGGTACGCATACTCTCCTGTAGAACACACAACCGCTATCGCCTTGAAATGCTTGGCTCCCTCGGAGACTGCCTTGACTGCAGCCGTTCTCTCCGCACATATTGCAGCACCATAAGATGAATTTTCTATATTACAGCCACCGAAAATTCTTCCGTCATCTGTCAGAATAGCCGCCCCTACGTTAAACTTCGAATACGGAGTGTACGCATTATTCATGTATTCTTTAGCCTTATTTATAAGTAATTCTCTTTCCGTCATATTATCCTCCAAAAATATTTACTTAAATCAAAAATCTGTACAGCGCACATACAATATGCACCATATCATTCAACATTCTAATCGCGTGTAATTCCTATAGCCGCAAGGATGTCCTCCTGTCCCTTCTCCATCACGGCAGCCTCCTCAGGTGTCATGTGGTCATAGCCGAACAGATGAAGCATACTGTGTGCAGTGAGGAAAGCAAGCTCACGCTTAGGCGAATGTCCGTACTTATCCGCCTGCTCATAGACCTTTTCAACCGAAATAACAATATCTCCCAGCATAAGCTCTCCGCTCTCCGGATTGAAGCAGTCATCTCTATCCTCTAAGAAATCAAACTGCCCTGCCTCCTCATAGTCAACAAGAGGGAATGATGGCACATCCGTAGGGT